>NZ_JBFULZ010000108.1:0-13654 GCF_054049635.1 Cellulomonas sp. P5_C6
CCTCGGCCCACGCGGTGGCCGCCGGGACGGTCCCGAGCGCCTCGGTGGTCGTCGCGCGCCTCTCGGCCGGTGCGCGCCCGTCCGTCGGCCCGAGCAGCCGGTCCAGCGTCAGCAGGGCGACCGCGAGCTCGCGCCCGTCCTGGGCACCGGCCCGCCGCAGGGCGTGCCGCACGGTGACCGCGGCGATCTCCAGCGACCACGACCGGTCGTCGCTCCGAGCACCGGTGAGCATCGGCAGCAGGTGCATGAGCGCAGGGCGGGACGCGTCGCTGACGCGGTCGTTGACCACGCGAGCGAGGTGGGCGAGGAGCGGATGGGTGCACGCGGGGCGATCGCTCCAGCGCTCACCGGCGAGCAGGCTCACCCACTCCATGAGGCAGCCCCCGTCGCGGGGGTCCCGATGCTGCCCGACAGCGAGCACCGGAAGAACGTCGGGGAACGTGGAGTCGTCGCGCACGTCGAGCACCTCCGACCGAAAGGGTCTGCTCAGTGTCCGTCGGCCGGGCGTCCGCGGCAAGGGTGGAGTGCGTGACCGGAACGGTCAGCTCGCCTCGGACCGGCCCGCCCGCCAGTAGCCCATGAACGCCACGGCCTTGCGGTCGACGCCGCACTCGGCGACAAGGTGCCGGCGCAGGGTCTTGATCACGGCGGCCTCGCCGGCGAGCCAGGCGTAGAGCGCGGCGTCGGCCCGCAGGGGCGCACCGGACGCGTCGACGGGGACCTCCCAGAGCAGGCCCTCGTCGATGTCCACGTCCTCCAGCTCGACGTCCGGCGCGGGCGCCTGCCCGGGCAGGAGTCGGGCGGCCGCGGACTGGACCGCCGGGACGAGCATCTCGCCGTGCGGCCGGCCGTCGCGGCCGTACCACCGGACAGTCACGCCGTCCGGGGCGGCCAGCGGCAGGCGGTCGCCCGACAGCGGCATCTCGATGAGGGCCTCGCCGCGCGCGTCGGCGGGCAGCCGCTCGAGGATCCCCGCGATGGCCGGCAGCGCGGTCTCGTCGCCGGCGATCAGCAGGCGGTCGGTGTGGGGCGGCGGGACGAAGTCGACGCCGCCGTGCGGGCCGGCGGCCTCGGCGTTGGGGCCCAGGATCACCAGGTCGTCGCCGGGGGCCGCGGACAGCGCCCAGCGGGAGGCCGGGCCGAGGTCACCGTGCAGCACGATGTCGACGTCGACCTCGCGGCGGTCCTGGCGGACACCCCGGGCCGTGTAGGTGCGGATCGGGTGGCGGCGGTCGTCGGGCATGGCACGCCAGCGGCCGTACCAGTCGTCGCTGCCCGACAGGCTGAGCAGCTCGTCGTACGAGGCGTCCGCCAGCGGCAGGAAGAACTTGATCCGCTGGTCGAAGCCGTTGTCCGCGAAGCGGTCCAGGTCGTCCCCGGTGAACGTCACGCGCAGCACGCTCGGGCACATGCTCTGCACCGCGGCCACCTGCACGGCGAACATGCGGAAGGGCAGCGCGGGGGCCTCGACTGACACGGTCACGTCGTCCAGGGTAAGGGAAGGTGAGGCTGTCCTCACCCGGGCGTTCGTCACAGTGCGCTCCTTCGGGTCCGCCACAGCAGGGCGATGAAGTACGGGGCGCCGATCATGGCCGTGAGCAGGCCGGCCGGGATCTGCGCGGGGGCGATGACCGTGCGGCCCAGGGTGTCGGCGACGCTGACCAGCAGCGCACCCAGCAGGGCGGCCACCGGGATCACGCGGACGTGCGACGAGCCGACGAGCGAGCGGGCCAGGTGCGGGGCCATCAGCCCCACGAAGCCGACGACGCCGATCGCGGACACCGCCACGGCCGTGAGCAGGGCGGTCACCACGAGCACCCCGAGGCGGGTCCGTTCGAGCTGCACGCCGAGCACGCGGGCCACGTCGTCGTCGACCGCGAGCACGTCGAGGTCGCGGCGCCAGCGCAGCACGAGCGGGGTGAGGACCAGCAGCGCGACCGCCACCGGCCACACCTGCGCGGCGGTCCGCCCGTAGGTCGAGCCCGACAGCCAGGTCAGCACCATCGTCGTGTTGTACGGGCTGGTCAGCACGACGATCAGCGTGATGAGCGACGTGGCCACGGCCGAGACGCCGATGCCGACGAGCACCAGCCTGTCCGAACTGAGCCCGCGACGGTTCGCCAGGCCGTAGACCAGCGCGAACGTGGTGAGCGCGCCGACGCAGGCGGCGGCGGAGACGACCCAGATGGTCGTCCCGGGGACCAGCACGAGGGCCAGCACCGCACCGACGCCGGCGCCGCCCGTGATGCCGAGCAGGCCGGGATCGGCCAGCGGGTTGCGCGCGACCGCCTGAACCGTGGTGCCCGCGAGCCCGAGGGCTGCGCCGGCCAGCAGCGCGGCGAGCACGCGCGGGGTGCGCTGGTCGAGGACGAAGCTGACCTGCCGGCCGCTGACCCCCGCGAACCAGTTCGCGACGTCCCCCATCAGCAGCACTCGGTCGCCCAGCAGGAAGCCGGCGACGAGCGCGGCCACCACGGCGACGACGAGGGTGCCGACGACGAGCGCGACACGCCGCCGGGACGCGGGGTGCGCGCCGACCGCGGCGGTGCTGCGCGCCGGGCCGGAGTCGCGCAGCCGGCGCGCGAGCCAGACCATGATCGCCGCGCCGAACAGCGTGGTGACGACGCCGGTCGGGACGGCGACGCCGGCGACGCCMGGCACCGCCAGACGCAGCAGCACGTCCGCGGCGAGCACCACGATGCAGCCGGTCAGCGCCGCGAGGGGCAGCAGCAGCCGGTGGCGCGCGAGGCCCGGTACCCGGCCGGCGACCAGCTTCGCGATGACCGGCGCGCAGAGCCCGACGAACCCGACGGGCCCGGCCACCGTCACCGCGAGCGCGGCCAGCAGGACCGCGAGCAGCACCGTGACCACGCGGGTGCGCCGGACGTCGAGGCCCAGCACGGACGCGGTGTCGTCGCCGAGCGCCAGGACGTCGAGCCGCCGCGCCCACAGGACGAGAACGGTCCCGGCGAGCAGCACCGCCGGCGCCGCCTGCAGCACCTTCGTGGTGCCGGACTGGACGATCGAGCCCTCGCCCCACGCGAACATCCCTTGCGTCTCCTGCGCGAACAGGATCATCAGCAGGATCGTCACCGACGAGAGCGCGAGCATGGTCGCCGACCCCGCCAGCACCAGCCGGGTCGACCCCTCGGCCCCGCCGCGCGCGATGGCCAGCACCAGCGCGGCGGCCGCGAGCCCACCGACGAACGCCAGCGCGCCGCTCACCGCGAACGGCAGCGCGAACCCGGTCACGGCGGCGAGGACCACGGTGAAGTACGCCCCGGCGTTGACGGCCAGGGTGTCGGGCGAGGCCAGGGGGTTGCGCGCGACCGACTGCAGCGCGCTGCCGGACATGCCGAGCGCGACCCCGACCAGCAGCCCCGCGAGCACCCGCGGCGCGCGCGACCCGACGAGCACCGCGAGGGTCTCGTCGTCGCTCGAGCCCGTGAGAAGGCCCAGGAGGTCCCCCAGCCCGACGTGCGACGTGCCGAGCGTGAGGTCGACGGCCGCCAGCACGACGACGACGGCGATCGCGACGACGAACACGCCCGCGATCCGCCCGGGTCGCGCCCGGCCGGCCGGCTCCCGCGGAGCGGGCACGACGGCAGGATCCGCGGACGTGACGCCTGCACTCGTCGGTGCATCCACGCTCATGGCGGCGGACTCCCGGGGACCCGAGCTCAGGCGGTGATGGCGGCGACGGCGGCGTCGATGAACGCGGCGCCCGACTGCGGGCCGCCGAACATCCAGATGCCGTCGGGCAGGCGGGTCGTGGTCCCCGCGACGACGAACGGCAGCTGCTCCCAGATCGCGTTGCCGGTCAGCCCGTCCTGGAAGGCGTCGCCGCCGTCGGTGTCGTTGCCGACGTAGAGGAAGTGGAGGTCTCCCAGGCCGGTCAGGCCCTCGACGTCGGTCTGCGCGAGGCCGTAGTCGGGGTCGCCCTCGCCGGTCCACGCGTTCTGCAGACCGAGCAGGCCGGCGACGCCGCCGAGGAAGGAGCCGGGCGTGTACATGCGGATGGAGACGGCGCCGTCGGCCACCCAGCCGTCGGCGAACGTGAAGGCGGCACCGGCCTTGCCGGCCTCCTCGAGCGTCGCCTTGGCCTCGTCGACCTTGGCGTCGAAGACCGCGAGCGCCGCCTCCGCCTTGTCCGAGGTGCCGGTTGCCTCGCCCAGGATCTCCAGCGTGCTGCGCATCTTGCCGATCGGGTCGGTCGCGTCCGAGCCGCGGAGCGCGATGACCGGGTACTCGGCCTCGATCTGCGCGATGACCTCGACCGGGAGGTCCGTCGTGGTGACGACCAGGTCGGGGTCGAGCGCCGCGATGGCGTCGAGCGACGGCTCCCCACGGAAGCCGACGTCGGGCGTCGACGCGTCCAGCGGCACGACGGTGTCCCACGTGTTGTAGCCCGTCACGTCGGCCGCGCCGACCGGGGTGACGCCGAGCGTCAGCAGGTTCTCCGTGAGGCCCCACTCGAGCGAGACGACCTTGGTCGCGGGCGCGTCGAGCTCGACGGTCCCGCGGTCGTCGGTGATCGAGATCGGCGCGCCGGTGGCGGCGGCCGACTCGGAGGGCGCGGCGCCCGCGGCCTCCTCGGTGGTGCCGCAGGCGGCGAGCAGCAGGGCTGCGCCGGCCAGCAGGGCAGGGAAGGTCAGCGTGCGCACAGGAGTGTCCTCTGAGGTCGGTGAACAGGGCGTGCTAGACGGTGGTCAGGTGGGACCGGTGCGTGTGCTTCCCGACGGGTCGGGTGCGCACGCGGCCGGTGCGCTCGTCGCGCGCCACCTCGATGCGGATGCCGTACGTCTCGGTGAGCGCGTCGGCGGTGAGCACCTCGTGCGGCAGACCGGAGCCGACCACCACGCCACGGCGCAGCAGCACCACGTGGTCGGCGACGGCCGCGGCCTGGTCGAGGTCGTGCAGGACGACGCCGACGGCCACGCCGTGGTCGTCGGCCAGGTCCCGCACCAGGTCGAGGATCTCGACCTGGTACCGGAGGTCGAGGTAGGTCGTCGGCTCGTCGAGCAGCAGCACGCGGGTGTCCTGCGCGAGGCAGGTGGCCAGCCACACGCGCTGGAGCTCGCCGCCGGACAGCTCGTCGACGCCGCGATCCGCCATGGCGGCGACGCCGGTGACCTCCATGGCCCAGGCGATCGCGCGCGGCCCGTCGGCGTCCTGCCGCCACCGCCCGCGGTAGGGGTGCCGGCCGTAGCCGACGACGTCCCGGACGCTGACCCCCGACGGAGTCGGCCGCGACTGCGACAGGAGGGTCACGCGCCGCGCGAAGTCCTTGGCGGACAGCGTGTGCGCGTCGGGGACGTCCGGGAGGCTGACGGTCCCGCTGTCCGGGGTGTGCAGCCGCGCGAGGGCGCGGAGCAGCGTCGACTTGCCCGAGCCGTTGGGGCCGATGAGCGCCGTGACCTGGCCCGGCAGCAGGCGCAGGTCGGCCGATGTCACGACGACGGTGCCGTGGTACGCGAGCGTCAGGTGGTCGCCGCGCAGGGCCGCCGGGGTGGTCACGAGGTCAGGTTAGCCTCAACTAACTAAGGATTGCCAAACCTCATCCGGATGCTGAACGGACACGGCTACACGACCCCGCCGAACGCCAGGCCCAGCAGGTACGTGGCGGCCGCGGCGCCGTAGCCGATGGCCAGCTGACGCAGCGCGCGCTTGGCGGGCGATGCCCCGGACAGCACGCCGACCGTCGCGCCCGTGGCCAGCAGCGCGAGCCCGACCAGGAACGCCGCCCAGGCGACGGCGACGAGCCCCTCCGCGCCCAGCAGGTACGGCAGGACGGGGATCGCCGCACCCGACGCGAAGAAGCAGAAGCTCGCAGCCGAGGCGCCGACGGCCGTGCCGACGGACTCGTGCTCGTCGACCTCCTCGTCGACGTCCGGGTCGGCCAGCGCGTCGGCCTGGTCCAGCGATGCCAGCACCTCGTCGGCCCGCGCCTGAGCCTCCTCCGTGTCCATGCCCCGGGCCCGGTAGACCAGCGCCAGCTCGTTGGCGTCGACGTCGAGGTGCGGCAGCGCGGCGCGGGCGGCCTGCCCGGGCCGCGACGCCTCGAGCAGCTCGCGCTGCGACCGCACCGACACGTACTCGCCGGCGCCCATCGACAGCGCGCCCGCGAGCAGGCCCGCCAGGCCCGTGAGCAGCACCGTCGCGGTCGACGCGCCGCTGGCGCCGATGCCGAGCACCAGCGCCAGGTTGCTCACCAGGCCGTCGTTGGCGCCGAAGACCGCGGCGCGGAACGTACCCGAGATCCGGTTGCGGCCCCGGGTGGCCAGGCCGCGCACGACCTCCTCGTGGATGGCCTCGTCGGCCGCCATCGCCGGCGTGGCGTCCTCGTCGTCCTCGTACCCGGACCGCGCCTCGGCCCGCTGCGCGAGGGCCAGCACGAACACCGAGCCGAACCGGCGGGCCAGGAACCCGAGGGTGCGCGTGCGGAAGTCGCCGCGCAGGGGCCGGCCCACGTCGTCGCCCAGCAGGTCGAGCCAGTGCTGCTCGTGCCGGCCCTCGGCCTCGGCCAGCGCGAGCAGGATGTCCCGCTCCTCACCCGTGCGTCGGGAGGCGATGTCGCGGTAGACGGCGGCCTCGGCGCGCTCGTCGGCGAGGTACTTCCGCCACCGGCGGACCTGGGCCCGGGAGGGCTGCTGACGGGGGGGAGAGGTGGTCGGCACTGGTCCATGGTCGCAGCCGCGCGCGGGCGGATCGGGCTTCAGAGGGGTGTTCAGGTTGCCGAATCATCGGTTGTGCAGAACCGTGGCGGGAACCGACGGAAGGCCATCGTGGCTTTCGTGCCCGTTCCACGCTCCGGGAGGCTCCCGATGTATGYCGAGACGCCGGTGGCGCCCGCGCTCTCCGCGATCGCGCCCGCCAGGCACTGGGCGCGGGAGCGACTGAGCGAGGCCGGGGTCGACGACGGTCGCCTCGAGCTGCTGGTCCTGCTGGTCAGCGAGCTGGTGACCAACGCCGTCGCGCACGCCGACCCGCCCGTCACCCTGCGCGTGCACGTCGACCACGAGCGCACGCGCGTCGAGGTCACCGACGGCGTCCGCGAGGTGCCCGTGGTCCGGAACCCCCCGCCGAACGCCCCGGGCGGGCGCGGCGTGATGTTCGTCGACCGGCTGGCGTCCAGCTGGGGCACCGTCGAGGAGAAGGACGGCGACGCGGTCAAGGCCGTGTGGTTCGAGCTGCGGCACGACGACGCGAGCGAGCTGGACCGCTTCGGCCGCTGACGCCTCCGGTCAGTCTCCGGTCGCCCTCCCGTCAGCCTCCGGTCAGTCTCCGGTCACCGGAAGACGACCGTGTAGACCTGTGCCAGGCGACCGTCGCGGACGAACCCCATGTCGACCCCGCTGACCACCGGCGGCCCACCGGCCGGACCGAGCTCCCACGCGAGGTAGCCCAGGTCCCCCACCTGGTAGATCTCCCCCGACGGCCGGAACGCGAAACCTGGCGCGCCGTCGAGGATCGCCTGGGCCTTGGCGTGCAACGCGTCATGGCCGCGGGTCTCGCCCTCGGCATCGACGAAGACGACATCCGGCGAATAGGTCCGGCGGATCGCGTCGGACCTGCGGTCCGGGTCGCGCTCGCCGAAGACCTCCAGCAGGTTGGCGCGCATCAGGGAGTCCAACGGGTCGCCCACGGCATCTCCTCAGGTCAACTGATCGTCCACGCAACGTAGGCGGGGCGCCCCGGCCGGGCAACAGGTCGGCTACGCGTCGGCCCAGGCCTCGCGGTCGGTCCGGACGGTGAACCCGGTGCGGCCCGCCTCCTCGATGGCCAGGCCCAGCAGGTGGTCCTGGCAGCCGTCGGCCAGCGGGTACGGCGCCGGGCCGTCGCCGCGCACCCACGCCCCGGTCGCGTCGAGCAGGGAAGCCACGGCGATGTCGTCGTCGGCCAGCCGGGCACCCTGGAACGCGTTCCGGTAGAGCACGCCGCCGTCGAGGCTCAGGTGCTCCAGGTCGAACCCGTCGAGGTTCTGCTCGAGCCCCGTGACCCGGCGGACGATCGTCGAGCTGAGGACGGTCCGCTCGTCGACCCAGCGCGTCACGGTGTCGTCGACGATCTCGCCGTGCGAGCCGCGGATGACGATCCGGTTGGTGCGCAGCGGGTTGTGCCACTGGTTGTCCGTGAAGTCGTACAGCCCGCTGCGGCCGCCGCCGAAGTCGAGCGTCGCGAGGATGTTCCACGCGTCCGCGGGCTCGGTCGCACCCGTCCAGCCGTCGCGGGCGAGGGGGCCGATAAGCGGTGCGGTGAACACCGAGGCCCGGACCTCGACCTCCCCGCGCCCCGCGTCGAGCAGCCGCCGGATGAGCCCGACCGCGTGGTACAGATGCGTCGACGAGATCTGTACGCTCGTCGGCGCCCCGATCAGACCGCTCTCGACGACCGCGATCCGGGCGGCGTGCGAGGGCATCGCCGGGCTGTGCTCGGCCACCTGCACCAGGCCAGACGAGCCGACGTCGGCCCACAGGTCCCGCAGCCCGTCGGCGTCCGGCGCGGGCGGGGTCTCGGCCAGCACCGGGATGCCGAGCTCCACGAGCTCACGGATCGCGTCCGGGGTCACCGGCCACGGAGTCGAGACCACGACGAACTCGGGCCGGTCGGTGCCGCCGTCCGGGACGGCCCCCGTGACCAGCTCCTCGATCGTCCGGACGGTCGGCACGCCCCACGACGCCTCGACCTCGGCGCCTCGCTCGGCCGACCGCGTGACCACGCCGGTGACCTGGAACCGGTCCGGCATCAGGCGGGCCATGCGGACGAAGAACTCCGCCCGCCACCCGCTGCCGACCACACCGAACCGGATGGGTGCCTGCTGGGTCATGAGTCGTCCTCGCGAGTCGGGTGGATGCGTCCCCCGCAGTCAACCCGACAACCTGGCCGGACGTCGCCTGGTCGACGTCGTTCCGCGCGGACGACCGTCAGCGACTGAAGACCATCTCCCAGTTCATCGCCCAGGTCGCACCGCCGTCGCGGGAGAACGACTGCTGCCAGACCGGCCGTCGCGGGTCCCCGGTCAGCCACTCGAACTGCACCTCGACGTCGGCGTCCCGGATGCGCTGCACGCACCGAAACGTGCCGCGCCCGTCGACGAACGAGCCCACCACGGGCTCGTCGAGCACTCCAGGCGCCCGGTCCGAGCTCCACCAGATCCGCCACACGCCCTCGTCGGGGGAGAACAGCCGGAGCGTGAACCCCTCGAACGCGCCGATCGGTGAGCCGGTCACGTACATCCGGTCGACGTTGCCGCCGTCGAGCACCGGCTCGCACGTGCTGCGGGCGTCGAACTCGATCCACTCGGTGCCGTCGGGATCCGTGACGTCGCGGAGCCGGCGGTTGTGCACCGTCCACGCGCCGTGCAGGAAGTCGAAGTCGCTGCGCATGCCGACGACGCTAGAGCGAGGGTCCGACACTCCCCTCAGTCGGGGGTGACCTCGCTGACCTGCCCGTCCTCGACGTGCCAGCGGCGGGTCAGCCGGACGGTCTCGAGCATCCGGCGATCGTGCGTGACCAGCAGGATCGTCCCGTCGAAGCTGTCGAGCRCGGACTCCAGCTGCTCGATCGCCGGCAGGTCCAGGTGGTTGGTCGGCTCGTCCAGCACCAGCAGGTTGACCCCGCGGGCCTGCAGGAGCGCGAGGGCGGCCCGGGTCCGTTCGCCGGGTGACTGGGACGAGGCCGGCCGGTGGATGTGGTGGCCGCCGAGCCCGAACTTGGCCAGCAGCGTGCGGACGTCGGCGGTGGGCCAGTCGGGGACCTCACGCGCGAACGCGTCGACCAGAGGCTCGTCGCCCTCGAACGCCCGGCGCGCCTGGTCGACCTCGCCGACCAGCACACCCGAGCCCAGGTCCACCGCGCCCGACGTGGGCAGCAGCCGACCGAGGAGCAGGGCCAGCAGCGTCGACTTGCCCGAGCCGTTCGGCCCGGTCACGGCGACCCGGTCCTTCCAGTCGAGCTGCAGGTCGACCGGGCCGAGCGTGAACGTCCCCCGGGTCACGACCGCGTGCCGGGCGACCGCCACGACGGCCCCCGACCGGCCCGCGGCGGCGATCGTCATCTGCAGCTGCCACTCCTTGCGCGGCTCCTCGACGACGTCCAGCCGCGCGATCATCTTGTCCGTCTGGCGAGCCTTGGCGGCCTGCTTCTCCGAGGTCTCGCCCCGGTGGTGCTTGACGTGCTTGTCGTTGTCCGTCGCCTTGCGCCGGGCGTTGCGCACGCCCTTCTCCATCCACGCGCGCTGCATCCGGGCCCGCGCGTTGAGGGCGTCGAGCCGCGACGCGTACCCCTCGTACGCCTCCCGGGCACGGCGTCGGGCGATCGAGCGCTCCTCCAGGTAGGAGTCGTAGCTGCCGCCGTAGGTGGAGACGCGCTGCAGGCTCCGGTCGATCTCGACGACGGCCGTCACGGTCCGGCTGAGGAACTCGCGGTCGTGGCTCACGACGACGATCGCGGCTTCCGACCGGTCGACGAACTCCTCGAGCCGGTCCAGGCCGGCGGCGTCGAGGTCGTTGGTCGGCTCGTCGAGCAGGTACAGGTCGTAGCGCGAGAGCAGCAGCGCGGCCAGACCGACCCGGGCCGCCTGGCCGCCCGACAGCGCCGTCATCGGGTGGTCGAGGTCGACGGTCAGGCCGAGGTCGTCGGCCACCGTGCCGAGCCGGGCCTCGAGGTCGGCGCCGCCGAGCGAGAGCCAGCGCTCGAGCGCCTCGGAGAACACGTCCTCGGCGCCCGGCTCCCCCGCACCGAGCGCCTCGGCCGCATCGTCCAGGGCCAGCTGTGCGGGCGCGACGCCCGTCCGCCGCTCGAGGTGGGCACGGACCGACTCGCCCTCGACCCGCTCGATCTCCTGGGCCAGGAACCCGAGCTGGGCGTGCGCAGGCGACACCGACACGCTCCCGGCATCCGGCTGGCGGCGGCCACCCAGGATCTGCAGCAGCGTCGACTTGCCGGCGCCGTTGGGTCCGACGAGCCCGATCACGTCGCCGGGGGCGACGACGAGGTCGACGCCCGAGAACAGCTCGCGATCGCCGAACCCGGCCCCCACACCCTTGGCCTGGACGGTCGCTGTCATGCGGTCATTCTCCTTGCTCGACGGGACTGCGAAGGTACGCGGACCAGGGGCCCGCGCACCTCCTCATTCCCGCCGGCTGTGTCCCGCCCCGCTCAGGCGAGCGCCGCGCGCAGCCCGTCGACCAGCGGCGTCGTCGGCCGGCCGATCAGCGTGCGCAGGTCCGCGGTCGCGTCCGCGAGGTCGCCGCGGCGGATGTCGGCGTCCATCGTCGCGACGAATCCGGCGGTGCCCTCGTCGAGACCCGCCTCGACCAGGATCGCGCGGTGCTCGTCGAAGGAGACCTGCGTGGCGACGACCGGCGTGCCCAGCACCTCGGACGCCGCGGCGGCCAGCTCGTCGAACGTCCAGGCCACGTCGCCGCTCAGCTCGTAGACGCGGTCGTCGTGGCCGTCGCCCACCAGCACGGCGGCCGCGGCGGCCGCGTAGTCGTCGCGGGACGCGCTCGCCACCCGGCCGTCCCCCGCGCTGGTCACCAGGACGCCCGTCGTGCGCGCCTGCTCGACCGCGCCGACGTAGTTCTCCGTGTACCAGTTGTCGCGCAGGATCGTGAACGCGAGGCCCGAGGCGCGCAGCAGCTCCTCCGTCGCCTTGTGGTCGGGTGCGAGCACCAGCGAGGTCGTGTCGGCGTGCGGCGCGCTGGTGTAGACGACGCGGCGTGCGCCCGCGGCCTTGGCCGCGTCGATGACGGCGCCGTGCTGGGCCACGCGGCGCCCGGGCACGCTCCCGGAGACCAGCAGGACGGTCTCGGCCCCCGCGAGCGCGGCGTCGATCGAGGCCCGGTCGTCGAAGTCGACGACCGCTGTCCGGACGCCGCTCTCGGCCAGCCCGGCGAGGCGGTCGGTGCGGCGCCCGGTCGCGACGATCTGGTCGGCCGGCAGGCCGCCGGCGAGGAGGTGCGTGACGACGAGACGGCCGAGGTGGCCGGTGGCGCCGGTGACGACGACGGACATGGGTGGTTCCTCTCCAGAGCGGGCGTTCTTCTCGTCGGCCGCAACTGTGGTCGCTCCCGCAACCTTCCCTGGAACAGGTACCCACTTCGGCGTAAGGTACGCACGTGCCGGTAAGCAATGAGGTCAGCGCGCTGGATCGCCTGATGACCGACGGGGTTCTCCCCGCCGCGTGCCCGTCCCGCGTGGTGCTCGACCACGTCACCAGCAAGTGGGGTGTGCTGCTGCTCGTCGCCCTGTCGGAGCGCACGATGCGCTGGGGCGAGCTGCGCCGGGTGGTCGAGGGCATCAGCGAGAAGATGCTCGCGCAGACCCTGCGGACCCTCGAGGCCGACGGCATCGTGCACCGCGAGGTGACCGGCAGCGTGCCGCCGCGCGTCGACTACTCCCTGACGCCGCGGGGGTCCGAGCTGGTCGCCCGGCTGCTGCCGCTGATGGTGTGGATCATCGACAACGCCGACGACATCGTCGGCACCCCCGGGCTGTCCGCCACCGGGTGACGCGGGCCTCACACAAGTTCGCGCCGGCGACTGAACTCCGGCCGCCCCGATGCCGACAACACAGGTGAGCGGCGGTCTCTCGACGCTCCCCCGCGGATCGACATCGAGGAAGGCGGCCGTGTCCACACCCAGCGACGCCGTGCACGCCGCCCTCAGCGCCCGACCGCAGCAGACCGCCCACGAGCTGACGCAGGACCTCGCCCGCGCCGGCCTGGCGGGGTTCACCACCGCCGAGGTCGAGCAGCTCCTGCACCGCGATCCTCGGCTCCGCCACGACGGAGGCACCCCGCCCCGCTGGCGGGCGCTCGGCGCCGGCCACGCGGCGACGCTCCTCGACATCCCCCAGCCGCACCGGGCCGCGATGCCCGTGCTGGCGCCCGCCGCGTCGTTCGGGGACCGGGCTGCCGGACGCGCCCCCGAGCCGCCCGTCGCCTCCGGCGGCATCCTGCCCGCCGCCGCCTTCGGTGGGCGCCCGTCGGTGCGCCTGCAGTCGCACACCGGCACTGGGGCCACGGCTGGGGAGGCGACGGCCGCGCGGTCGGTCGGACCTGTCGCCGCTCCCCCCGTCACTGGGTCTGTCGCCCCGCCGGTCTCGCGGCCCGCCGCGGCACCCACCCCGACGGCGCCGGTGCTGCCCGTCCGCGTCCCGGTGATCGCCCGCCCAGCCGCGCCCGGCCCCGTGGACGCACCTCGGCCCGCCGCTCCCTCCGTGCCCGTCGCTCCTTCTGTGCCCGTCGCTCCTTCTGTGCCCGTCACTCCGCGGGTCGCCGTGGCCCTCCCGCCTGCCGGGCCGTCGTCGTGGGTCCCGGTCGTCGCCGCCCCGGCCGCGCCGCGGACGCCGCCGGCGGTGCCCGCAAACCCGAGCGCCGACGCACCCGTGGCCCCGGCAGCCGCCCGGGTTCACACCGCGCCGGTCACCGCGACCTCGGCGCTACCCGACTCGGCCGTCGCCCCGTCGACCCCGGGGCCCGCCGTCGCCGCACCCGTCGCTCCCCTCCCGACGCTCGCCGCGCGGCTCGCCCAGCGCACCCACCCGATCGTGGTCAGCGACGAGAAGCCCCCGCCGCCACCTGCGCCTGCGCAGGTCGCGCCGCCGGCCGTCGCCACGGTCCGCACCGAGCCGGTCGTCGACGCCGTTC
>NZ_JBFULZ010000109.1:0-13398 GCF_054049635.1 Cellulomonas sp. P5_C6
GAGCGGGCGCGTGACCCCACCGGACCCGGCCTCGCGTCCGGGCCGGCTCGGCGTCGGTGTCGTCGGCACCGGCCGCGTCGGCGCCGTGCTGGGCAGCGCCCTGCGGGCGGCCGGCCACCCGGTGGTCGCGGTCTCGGCCATCTCGGAGGCGTCCCGCGACCGGGCGGCCGCGCTGCTGCCGGGCGTGCCGGTGCTCGACATCCCGGAGGTGGTCCGCCGCGCCGAGCTGGTGCTGCTCACGGTGCCGGACGACGCGCTGCCCGACCTGGTGCGGGGGCTCGCGGACCTGGGCGCCTGGCAGGTCGGCCAGATCGTGGTGCACACGTCGGGAAGGTTCGGCGTGGACGTCCTGGCGCCGGCCCGGGCCGCGGGAGTGATCCCGCTCGCGCTGCACCCCGCGATGACGTTCACGGGGACGTCGCTGGACCTCGCGCGCCTGGTCGGCTGCTCGTTCGCGGTCACCGCGCCGGGGCCGGTGCTCCCCATCGGTCAGGCGCTGGTGGTCGAGGTCGGCGGCGAACCGGTCGTGCTCGCGGAGGAGGCCCGCGGGCTCTACCACGCGGCCCTCGCGCACGGGGCGAACCACCTGGTCGTGCTCGTCGCGCAGGCGGCGCAGGCGCTGGCCGCCGCGGGCGTCGCGGACCCCGGTCGCATGCTCACGCCGCTGCTCGAGGCGGCGCTCGACGGGGCGCTGCGCGCGGAGTCGGCGGGCGGGTCCGGCGCGATCACGGCGCTCACCGGCCCGGTGCGCCGGGGCGACGCGGGCACCGTCCGCGAGCACGGTGTGGCGCTCACCACGTTCGCTGCCAGCACGGGGGCGGTCGACGTCGTCGCGGGATACCGTGCCCTGGCGCGCTCCGCGACGGGCCGCGCGCTCGCGGCGGGGCTGATCTCCTCGACGGCGGCACAGCAGCTGCTGGACGGCATCAACGAGGACGCCGGGACGTTGCACGTGGACGACGGGCCGAGCTCGCAGGAGGACGAATGACCACGCAGACGACGACGCCGACGCTCGTGCACACGCGCGGCGCGCTGGCCGCGGCGCTCGCGGTGCAGGACGTGCAGGCCGTCCCGCGCACCGAGGGCCGCTCCGGCACGGCCCACACGGCCCGCCCGTACCGCCGCGCGGTCGTGATGACCATGGGTGCCCTGCACGCCGGTCACCTGTCGCTGGTCGCGCGGGCGCGCGAGCTGGCCGACGCCGTCGTCGTGACGATCTTCGTCAACCCGCTGCAGTTCTCGCCGTCCGAGGACCTCGCCCGCTACCCCCGGGACCTGGAGCGCGACCTCGCGCTGCTGTCCGGCCCGGGCCTGCTCGGCCCCGACGACATCGTGTTCGCCCCCGGGCCCGAGGTCGTGTACCCCGACGGCGACCCGATCGTGCGCGTGAGCGCGGGAGCGATCGGCGACGTGCTGGAGGGCGCCAGCCGGCCTGGTCACCTCGACGGCGTGCTCACGGTCGTCCTCAAGCTCCTGCAMCTGACGAAGCCCGAGGTCGCGCTGTTCGGCGCCAAGGACGCGCAGCAGCTGGCCGCGGTGCGCCGGATGGTCCGCGACCTCGACGTGCCGGTGACGGTGGTGGGCGCGCCGATCGTGCGCGACGACGACGGCATCGCGTTGTCCAGCCGCAACGCCTACCTCAGCGACGACGAGCGGCGCCGCGCGCTCGGGCTGTCGCGTGCCGTGCGGGCGACCGGCAGTGCCGACGAGATCCGCGCAGCCGCCCGTCGGCAGCTCGCGGGGCTGGACGTCGACTACGTGGCGCTGGTGGATCCCGAGACGTTCGCGGAGGTCCCGTCCGGCTTCGTCGGCGACGCCCTGCTGCTCGTCGCGGCGACCGTGGGCAGCACGCGGCTCATCGACAATGCGATCGTGGAGGTGGGCGCGTGAGCACCCGCACGATGATGACCGGCAAGATCCACCGCGCGACCGTCACGCAGGCCGACCTGCACTACGTCGGCTCGGTCACGGTCGACCTCGACCTGCTCGAGGCCRCGGACATCCTGCCCGGGCAGCAGGTGGACGTCGTCGACGTCACCAACGGCGCGCGGCTGACCACCTACGCGATCCCCGGCGAGCGCGGCGACGGCCAGGTCTGCATCAACGGCGCGGCCGCGCACCTGGTGCACCCGGGCGACGTCGTCATCCTCATCGCGTACGGGCAGCTGGCCGACTCCGAGGCCCGTGCCTACGAGCCCCGCGTCGTCCTGGTGGACGCCGACAACCGCATCGTGGCGCTGGGCGACGACCCCGGTCAGGTCCCCGACGGCTGGGCGGACCTGCAGCCGAGCGGCATCCCGTTCGCGACGGCMCGCCGGTGACGGCGGTCGAGGTCGCAGAGCCGATCACCACGACCCGACTGGCCACCCGCCTCGCGGCGCCCGAGCCGGGCTGGATCGTCGAGGCGGACGCGGTCGTCGTCGGCTCGGGGATCGCCGGCCTGACCGCCGCGCTCGAGCTGCGCACCCGTGTGCCGCGCGTGCTGCTGGTCACCAAGGACACGCTCGCGTCGGGGTCGACCGTGTGGGCGCAGGGTGGCATCGCGGCGGCGCTGGACCCGTCGGACTCCCCGGCCGCGCACCTGCAGGACACGCTGGTCGCCGGCGTGGGGCTGTGCGACCCGCGGGCGGTCGAGGTGCTGGTCACCGAGGGGCCGGCCCGGGTGCGCGAGCTGGTGGCCCGCGGTGCGGTGTTCGACACCACCCCCGACGGCTCCATCTCGCTGACGCGCGAGGGCGGCCACCACGCCGACCGCATCGTGCACGCCGGCGGCGACGCCACGGGTGCGGAGGTCTCCCGGGCGCTGGTCGCACAGATCGAGGCGGTCCGCGACGACCCGGGAATCGAGGTCATCGAGCACGCCCTGGTCCTCGACGTGCTCACCGGTCCGTCGGGGCCGGACGGCCGGCCCGGCCGGGCGTGCGGCGTGACGCTCCACGTGATCGGCGAGGGTCAGCGCGACGGCGTCGGGGCCGCGCTCGGTCGCGCGGTCGTGCTGGCCACCGGGGGGATCGGCCAGGTGTTCCGTTCGTCCACCAACCCGGCGCAGGCGACGGGCGACGGGATCGCCGCGGCGCTGCGCGCGGGCGCGAAGCTGGGCGACGTGGAGTTCGTGCAGTTCCACCCGACCGTGCTCTGGCTCGGCGCGGGCGTGAAGGGGCAGCTGACCCTGGTGTCGGAGGCGGTGCGCGGCGAGGGTGCGCTGCTGCTGGACACCGACGGGGTCCGGTTCATGCCCGACGTGCACCCGATGGCCGAGCTGGCGCCCCGGGACGTCGTGGCGCACGCGATCGTGAACCGCATGACGTCGACGGGGTCGGACCACGTCTGGCTCGACGCCCGGCACCTGGGCGCCGACTTCCTGCGCCGACGGTTCCCGACGATCAACGAGCGGCTGCTCGAGCACGGCATCGACATGACGACGGACCTGGTGCCGGTGGCCCCCGCGCAGCACTACCACTCGGGCGGCGTCGTGACGGACCTGGTCGGGCGCACCAGCCTGCCCGGCCTGTACGCGGTCGGGGAGGTGGCCTGCACCGGCGTGCACGGTGCCAACCGCCTGGCGTCGAACTCGCTGCTCGAGGGCCTGGTCTTCGCCACGCGGGCCGCCCGGCACATCGCCGCGCAGGTCAAGGCCGGGGCGCTCACCCCGCTCGCCCCCGTGGTCCGCGAGGGCGACGAGGCGCTCGTCGCCGCCGCCTCCCGCGCACGCGTGCAGCGGATCGCCTCGGACGGGCCCGGGCCGCTGCGGTCGGGCGACGGGCTGCGCCGCGCGGCGACCGCGCTCGCGAGGGTGCCCACCGATGCCCACCTGCGCACCGACGAGGGGCGGCGGCTCGCCGCGCCCCAGGTGGCGGAGTGGGAGACCACCAACGTGCACCAGGTGGCGACGGTCCTGACCGCCGCGGCGCTGGAGCGCGAGGAGAGCCGCGGGGGTCACGCGCGCAGCGACTTCCCGCGGACCGAGCCGGCGTGGCGGGTGCGCCTCGAGGCGTCGCTCGACGCCGACGGCGTCCTGGTGACCCGGCGCGTCCCGCTGACGTGAGCGCCGTCGCGCTACGCGTGGCGGTCCGGGCGGACCTCGACCGGATCGTCGAGCTGCTCGTCGACGACGCGATCGCGGCCGGCCGGACCCGGGGTCTCGGCGCCGGGCAGCTCGACGCCTTCGAGGCGATCGAGGCCGACCCGAACAACGAGCTCGTGGTCGCGGAGCTGGACGGCGCCGTGGTCGGCGTCATGCAGCTCACGTACATCCCGGGGCTCTCGCGCAACGGCGCGACGCGGCTGCTCGTCGAGGCCGTGCGCGTGGACTCGACGCTGCGGGGCCGCGGCATCGGGCGCTCGATGATGCTCTGGGCGCAGGACCGCGGGCGCAGTCGGGGCTGCGCGCTCGCGCAGCTCACGTCGGACAAGCGCCGGGCCGACGCCCACCGGTTCTACCGGTCCCTCGGCTACGAGCAGTCTCACGAGGGGTTCAAGCTCGTCCTCTGAGGGGAGATTCTCCGCGACGCGCGACACTTTCGAGCGTCAGAGCGATATCTGCCGAAGTTTCGATACCCCAAACTCTTGGATCGGCCCGCCTGGGGTCCCTAGCCTCTGCCCAGGACAACCGGACGGCCGACGACTCGAGCACACGTGGACAGCGGCCGGACTCAGCGCAAAGGAGCGCCATGAGGCAGGCACGTCAGCCGCGCACGCGGTTCGAAACTATCGGGGTCTTCGTGACGGCGCTGGCGTTCGGCCTCGTGCCCGCGGCGATCGTCGGCACGGGCACGCCGGCCGACGCGGCCGACACCACGCTCGTCTCCACCGACTTCTCGGACGGGACGACCGGGGACTGGGTCCAGAGCGGCGGGCCGGCCCTGACGGTGGTCGACGTCGACGGCGGCAAGGCGCTGCAGGTGGCCGGCCGGGCGAACGACTACGACGGCATCCAGACGCCCGCCGGGCTCCTCGCCGGCGTCGAGCCGGGCACCGTGCTCACGCTGTCGATGAAGGCGCGCCTGGCGCCCGGCACGGCCGGCTCGGCGGGCGTGCGGCTCGTCGTGAAGCCCGCGTACTCCTGGGTGGGCAACACGACGATGACCGCCGACGCGTGGACGACGGTGACCGGCACGTACACGGTGCCCGCGGACGCGGTCCCGGCGGACCTCCAGGTCTACATCGGCTCGGACGCCCTCACCGGCGGCCCGGCCGGGGCCTACACCTACCTGGTCGACGACCTGCACATCACCGGTGGCTCCGGCGGCACGGACCCGGGCGAGACGCCCGACGTGGTGCCTGGCGGCGCCGTCAACCCCACGACGACGCCCGTGACCACGGCGCAGGGCAGCGGCAACCGGGCCGCCCTGACGTTCGACGACGGCCCCAACGGCGCCGACACGATCGCGCTGCTCGACTTCCTCAAGTCCAAGGGGCTGCACGCCACGTTCTGCGTCATCGGCCAGAACATCACCGCGTCCGGCGGCGCCGCCGTGCTGCAGCGGATCGTGGCCGACGGCCACACGCTGTGCAACCACGGCACCACGTACGCCGACCTCGGCGGCTCGATGACGCAGGCGCAGGTCGAGGCCGACCTGGCCGCCAACCTCACCACCATCCGCACCGCGCTCGGCAACCCGAACGCCCAGGTGCCCTTCTTCCGCGCGCCCAACGGCTCGTGGACGACGGCCAACGAGAACGCGGCGGTCGCCCTCGGGATGCAGCCGCTCGCCGTGGTCAACCTCATCAACGACTGGGAGACGCAGGACGAGGCGACGCTGACCACCCGGCTGCGGGCATCGATGACGAGCGGCGAGATCGTGCTCATGCACGACGGCGGCGGCTCGCGCGCCGGCACGGTCGCGGCGGCGAAGACGGTCATCCAGGAGCGCCTCGACGCCGGGTGGACGTTCACCCTGCCGTCGGTGACCGTGGCGCCGAGCCAGCCGGCCGGCTCCGAGGTGCTGAGCGCCGACTTCGAGGACGGCCTGCAGGGCTGGGCGCCGCGCGCGACCGGCACCGGCCAGGGCACGCTCGACGTGACGACGGACGACGCCCACGGTGCCGCGCAGTCCGCGCGGATCACGCAGCGGACCTCGCAGGGGCACGGCATCGGCCACGACGTGACGGGCATCCTGCTCACGGGCACCAGCTACGACGTCTCGGCGTGGGTCCGGTTCGCCCCGGGCCAGCCGACCGACGACGTCTGGCTGAGCATGGCCCGGACGGTCGGCGGGACCACGTCCTACGACACGGTCAAGCAGTTCACGGGCATGTCGAACAGCGAGTGGGTGCACGTCACGGCGACCTTCCGGATGGCCGCCGCGGACTCGGCCCTGCTGTACTTCGAGACCGCGTACAAGAACGGGGACACGGGCAACACGTCCGACTTCCTGGTCGACGACATCTCGGTGCGGGTCCAGGACTCGCTCGTCGTGCAGGACCTGACGCCGATCAAGGACACGGTCCCGTTCCCGTTCGGCGTCGCCATCGACAGCCGTGAGGAGGCGGGGTCGGCGGCGCAGCTGCTGCTCAAGCACGCCGACCAGGTCACCTCCGAGAACTACATGAAGCCGGAGGCCTGGTACGACGCGGACAAGACGTTCCGGCCGAGCCCCGAGGCCGACCAGATCATGACGTTCGCGCAGGACAACGACCTGCGCGTCTACGGGCACACGCTGGTGTGGCACAGCCAGACGCCGGCCTGGTTCTTCCAGGACGACGCGGGCAACCCCCTCACCTCGAGCGCGGCCGACCAGCAGGTCCTCAAGGACCGGATGCGCACGCACATCGTCAGCGTGGCGCGGTACCTGAGCGACACCTACGGGAAGTTCGGCAGCGCCACCAACCCGCTGGTCTCGTTCGACGTGGTCAACGAGGTGGTCAGCGACGGGGCGGACTACGCCGACGGTCTGCGCCGCAGCGAGTGGTACCGGATCCTGGGCGAGCAGTACATCGACCTGGCGTTCGAGTACGCGGACGAGGCGTTCAACGGCGACTACGCCGCGCCGGGCGCCGACCACCCGGTCACCCTGTTCATCAACGACTACAACACCGAGCAGGCCGGCAAGCAGGCCCGCCTGCACGCGCTGGTCGAGCGGCTGCTGGCCCGCCACGTGCCGGTCGACGGCGTGGGTCACCAGTTCCACGTGAGCCTCGCGATGCCGGTGCAGGCGCTCGACGACGCCCTGACGGCGTTCGAGGACCTGCCGGTCGTGCAGGCCGTCACCGAGTTCGACGTCACCACCGGCAACCCCGTCACGGACGGCAAGCTCATCGAGCAGGGCTACTACTACCGGGACGCCTTCCGGGCCTTCCGGGCGCACGCCGAGAGCCTCTTCTCGGTGACGGTGTGGGGCCTGACGGACGGCCGCAGCTGGCGCAACAGCTCGGGCGCGCCGCTGGTCTTCGACGACACCCTGACGGCCAAGCCGGCCTACTACGGCATCGTCGACGGCGACCTGCCGGCCCGCCAGCGCGACGCCCTGGTGTTCGCCGAGGACGTCCCGCTCGAGGCGGACGCCGCGTCGGACGTGCGCTGGTCGCAGCTCCCGCTGCACGCGATCGAGGACTCGGCCGCGTTCCAGCTCCGCTGGGCGCCGGACCACCTGACGGCGTACGTGCAGGTCGACGACGCCACGGTCGAGCCGACCGACGGGGTCGAGCTCGCCTACGGCGGCCGGACCGTGCGGTTCGGCCGCGACGGGACGGGCGACGTCGACGGCGTCGTGACCGAGGGTGCCGGCGGCTACGCGGTCGTCGTGCACCTGCCGCTGGAGACGCCGGTCGCCGAGGGCGGGACCCTGCCGTTCGACGTCCGCGTCACCGACGGCACGGGCACGGTCGCCTGGAACACGCCGGGCGCGACGGGCACGCTGACGTTCGTCGAGCCGCTCTCGACCACGCAGATCGCCGAGGCCCCCACGGCCCCGAGCATCGACGGTGCCGAGGACGACCTGTGGGCCGACGCCGGCACGGTGCGGACCGACAAGCAGACCAACGGGACCGGCGGCGCCCTCGCCGACGTCCGGACGCTGTGGCGGGACAACACGCTCTACGTCCTCGCCGACGTGACCGACCCCGACGTGGACCTCACGGGCTCCGACCCGTGGACCCAGGACTCCGTCGAGATCTACGTCGACCCCGGCAACCACAAGAACGGCTCGTACCGCTACGACGACACGCAGATCCGGATCAACGCCGACAACGTCGTCTCGTTCGGCACCGGCGACGAGGCGTTCCAGCAGAACCGCCTGGTCAGCGCCACCCGTCGCACCGCCACCGGGTACGTCGTGGAGGCCTCGATCAGCCTGCTGGAGGACGGTGGGCTCGGCAGCTTCCAGGGCGTCGACTTCCAGGTCAACGACGCGAGCGGCGGTGCCCGCGCGTCCATCCACAACTGGGCGGACCCGACCGGGCTCGGCTACCAGAGCACGTCGCGGTGGGGGGTCGCGCAGCTCGTCGAGGGGACCGGCACCGAGGAGCCGGGTGCGACGCCGACCATCGTCCTCTCGTCCGGGTCCGTCGCGGCGGGCGGCAGCCTGCCGGTCGCGCTGACCGGCTTCGCGCCGGGCTCGGTGGTCGACGTGGCGCTGACCGACGGGCTCGTCGGCACCGCCTCGGGCGGCGCGGGCCGGCTCTCGGCGGGGGTCCTCGCGGCGGCGCCCAGCACCTCGCTGGGGACGATCACCGTGGACGGCTCCGGCTCGGGCAGCGCGGTGCTGGTGGTTCCCGGAGCCACGCAGCCGGGGGTCTACCGGCTCACGGGCTCGGTCCAGGGCGCCGAGCTCGCCAGCGCCAACCTCACGGTCCTGGCCGCGGCGCCCGCCGCGGCCGGCGATCCCGCCGCTGCCCCGGCAGCGGGTGGGCTCGCGAGCACCGGTGCGGCAGTCGGGGGGCTGCTGGCGGCCGCCGTGGCGCTCGTGGTCGCCGGCTCCGTCCTGGTGCGTCGTCGCCGGCGCGCGGGAGCTGCCGGCTGACACCGGGGGCGGTCCCGGGGAGGGGGTCTCCCCGGGACCGCACCCACGTCCGTCCGCCCGGTACCGTGACGCCGTGACCGAGCCCGGACTGGACCCCGCGTGGATCGCCCGCATCGTCGCCACCGCCCTCGACGAGGACCTCGGCCCGGAACCGGGGCGAGACGTCACCACGCAGTCGACCATCGCGCCGTCCGCGGCGGGCACCGCCGACCTGGTCGCGCGGCAGGACGGCGTCGTCGCCGGGCTCGTGGTCGTGCCGGAGGTCGTCGGGCAGGTCGCGGAGAGGCTCGGGCTGCCGGCGCCGTCGGTCGACCAGCGCGTCCCGGACGGCTCCCGGGTGGCCCGCGGGGACGTTCTGGCGGTGCTGCGCGGGCCGGTGCAGGTCCTGCTCGTCGCCGAGCGCACGCTGCTCAACCTGGCCTCCCGGGCGTCCGGCGTCGCCACCCACACGCGCCGCTGGGCCGACGCCCTGGACGGCACGGGCGCGCAGGTGCTCGACACCCGCAAGACCACGCCCGGCCTGCGCGCGCTCGAGAAGTACGCCGTGCGCTGCGGCGGCGGCACCAACAAGCGCATGGGCCTGTACGACGTCGCGATGGTCAAGGACAACCACGTCGTCGCGGCGGGGTCCGTCTCGGCGGCGGTCGAGGCGGTGCGGTCGCGCTTCCCGGACGTGACCATCCAGGTCGAGGCGGACACCCTGGACCAGGCGCTCGAGGCCGTCGCGGCCGGGGCCCGGTTCCTGCTGCTCGACAACATGCCGACGCCGCTGCTGGCGCAGGTCGTGGCGGCCGTGCGCGCGGTGGACGCCGGCGTCGAGCTCGAGGCGACGGGCAACCTCACGCTCGAGCGCGCCCGCGAGGTCGCGTCGACGGGGGTCGACTACCTGTCCGTGGGTGGCCTCACGCACTCGTCGCCGATCCTCGACCTGGCCCTCGACCTCGAGCCGGAGCACACAGGGACCCGCCGGTAAGATCGTCCGGTGAGCGAGACCCCCCTAAGCGCCCTTCCAGCCGACGACGCCCCCGAGCAGATCCGGGTCCGCCGCGAGAAGCGGGAGCGGCTCCTGGCGGCCGGTGTCGAGGTCTACCCGGTCGGCGTGCCGCGCACCCACACGATCGCGCAGGTGCGCGCGGAGCACCCGGACCTCGAGGCGGGCCAGGAGACGGACGACGAGGTCGGCGTGGCCGGTCGCGTGGTGTTCGTCCGCATCGGCGGGAAGCTCTGCTTCGCCACGCTGCAAGACGGCGAGGGCAACCGGCTGCAGGCGATGTTCAGCCTCGACGCCGTGGGCGCGGACCGGCTGGCGGCGTTCAAGACGGACGTCGACCTGGGCGACCACCTGTTCGTGCACGGCCGGGTGATCAGCTCGCGCCGCGGCGAGCTGTCGGTGCTCGCCGACTCGTGGCAGCTCGCCGCCAAGTCGCTACGGCCGCTGCCCAACCTCTTCGACGGCGCCGAGCTCTCCGAGGAGGCCCGGGTCCGCCAGCGGTACGTCGACCTCATCGTCCGCCCCGCCGCCCGCGAGACCGCCCGCCAGCGGCCCGCGCTGATGCGGTCGCTGCGGGACAACTTCCACCGGCGCGACTTCATCGAGATCGAGACGCCGATGCTGCAGACGCAGCCCGGTGGTGCCACCGCGCGGCCGTTCACCACGCACATGAACGCCTTCGACATCGAGCTCTACATGCGGATCGCCCCCGAGCTGTTCCTCAAGCGGGCGCTGGTCGGCGGCATCGAGCGGGTGTTCGAGATCAACCGCAACTTCCGCAACGAGGGCGCCGACTCCACGCACTCGCCCGAGTTCGCGATGCTCGAGGCGTACGAGTCCTACGGCGACTACGACACGATGGCGGCCCTGACCCGCGACCTCGTGCAGACGGCGGCCAAGGACGTGCTGGGCACCACGGTGGTCACCCTGCCCGACGGCGAGGAGTACGAGCTCGGCGGCGAGTGGGCGGAGCTGACGATGTACGGCTCGCTGTCGGAGTCGCTGGGTGAGGACATCACCCCGGAGACGTCGCTCGACGCCCTCAAGGCGCTCGCCGCCCGACTCGCGGTCGAGTACGACCCCAAGCGCGTGAGCCACGGAAAGCTGGTCGAGCTGCTCTGGGAGCACCGCGTGGGCGACCACTTGTTCGAGCCCACATTCGTGCGGGATTTCCCCGTCGAGACGAGCCCACTGACGCGCGATCACCGAAGCATCCCCGGCGTCGTCGAGAAGTGGGACCTCTATGTGCGCGGCTTCGAGCTGGCGACGGCGTATTCCGAGCTTGTCGATCCCGTGATCCAGCGCAAGCGCTTCGAGGCGCAGGCGTTGCTCGCGGCGGCCGGAGACGACGAGGCGATGCGCGTCGATGAGGATTTTCTCACCGCCGTGGAGTACGCGCTGCCGCCCGCCGGCGGCCTCGGGCTCGGTATCGACCGACTTCTCATGGCGCTCACCGGCCTGGGAATCCGCGAGACGATCCTGTTCCCGCTGGTGAAGCCGCTGAGCTCATGAATCCCCTGTTCACGGCCCTGGCGGCGCTGCTCCCGTCCATCGGCGTCGGCCTGTTGTTCTGGTTCGCCATCCGCGCGCTGGTCAATGCCGACCGCACGGAACGTCAGGCAATGGCCAGAATGGACGCCGCCGAACGCGCCGCAGAAGTCGCTGCCACGCGCAACAATAAAGAGGAAACGCCGCCGACCGTTTGACGCCCTAATGTGCCGATGCGATAGTGAACGCGACAGCATTCATCACATCTGCCATACGGAGCGAGCAATGGCACAGAAGGTCCAGGTCCTGCTGGTCGACGACATCGACGGCGGAACCGCCGACGAGACGGTGACTTTTGGTCTCGACGGCGTCACCTATGAGATCGACCTGACGTCCACGCACGCAGGGGAGCTGCGCGACGCATTTGCGCAGTGGGTGGGCCACGCACGCAAGGTCGGCGGTCGCACGACGACGAAGTCAGCCGCCCCCCGCGGCCGACGCACGTCGTCGGGCGATGCGCAGGCGATCCGCGAGTGGGCGAAGGAGCACGGGCACCAGGTGTCCGAGCGCGGACGCATCTCCGCGGAGGTCAAGGCCGCGTACGACGCGGCGCACTGATCCCGCACGCACGAGAGCCCGGCCCCCGTCAGGGAGCCGGGCTCTCGCTCTGTCTCAGAGGTCTCAGGCCGGGCGGACCCCGGTGAGCTCGCGGACCGCCGCGTACTGCTCACGGACCAGCGGCACGGGGTCGCCGCGGAACACGGTGGCCTCGCCCGCGGCGCTCCAGGACGGCGGGGTCGCCGCACCCGAGAGCACCCAGGCGGCCTGCCGGGCGGCACCGTCGGCCACGTACTCGCCGGGAGTCGGCACGCGCACGTCGAGGCCGAGCACCGACGGGGCGATCGCGCGGACCGCGGCCGACTGCGCCCCGCCGCCGATGAGGAAGAGCCGCTCGACCGCGACGCCCTGCGCCCGCAGCGCGTCGATGCCGTCGGCGAGCGCGCAGAGCATGCCCTCGACCGCGGCGCGTGCCAGGTGCGCGGGGGTGGTGTTGGCCAGCCGCAGGCCGTGCAGCGCCCCCGTGGCGTCGGGCTTGTTGGGGGTCCGCTCGCCCTCGAGGTAGGGCACCAGCACGAGGCCGTCGGCGCCGGCGGGTGCGGACAGGGCGAGTGCCGACAGACCCGCGTGGTCGACGCCGAGCATGCGCGCGGCCGCGTCGAGCACCCGGGAGGCGTTCAGCGTGCACGCGAGCGGCAGGAAGGCGCCGGTGGCGTCGGCGAACCCGGTCACCAGGCCCGAGCCGTCCGCCGTCGCCGAGGAGGCGATCGCGGAGACGACGCCGGACGTGCCGATCGAGACGGCGACGTCGCCCGGCTGCAGCCCGAGGGCCAGCGCGGCGGCGGCGTTGTCCCCGGCGCCGGGCCCCAGGAGGGCGCCGCCGGCCGTACGGGACCCCGACTGGTTCGGACCGAGCACGCGCGGCACGAGGGCGTCGTGACCGAGCGCGAGCTCGAGCAGGTCGTGCCGGTAGTCGTCGGTGGCGGGGGACCAGTAGCCCGTGCCTGAGGCGTCGGACCGGTCGGTGACCAGCGCGTCGAGGCCCGTGGCGCCCGCGAGCCGCCAGGTGAGCCAGTCGTGGGGGAGGGCGACGGCGGCGACGCGGGCGGCGTTCTCGGGCTCGGCGTCGCGCAGCCAGCGCAGCTTGGTCACCGTGAGCGACGCGACGGGCACGGAGCCGACGGCGTCGGCCCACGCCTGCGGGCCGCCCAGCTCGTCGATCAGGTCCAGCGCCGCGGGGGCGGAGCGGGTGTCGTTCCAGAGGAGCGCGTCACGGACGACCTCGCCGCGCTCGTCGAGCGCGACCATCCCGTGCTGCTGGCCGCCGACCGAGATCGCCTCGACGTCGTCGAGCCCTCCGGCGCTGACGATCGCGCTCTGCAGCGCGTCCCACCAGTACCA
>NZ_JBFULZ010000110.1:0-13391 GCF_054049635.1 Cellulomonas sp. P5_C6
GCGGGTGCCCACGCGTCGCCCGGCCACCGCGAGCCGGCCCTGCACGCCCTCGAGCAGCACGTCGAGGCAGGCCGCACTCGACCAGCGCGGCTCCCAGCCCGCGGCCCGCAGGCGGTCGGCCGCGACGGTCCACGGGTACACGACGAAGGCGAGCTCGGAGGCCGGGGCCGGCAGCACGCCCACGCGGTGCAGCCGCTCGGCGGTGCCGAAGGCGGTCGCGGCCGCCAGCTCGATCCCCCGCATCCCCGCCGCGGCCTCGACCTGCGCGGGCTCGAGCACGTCGTCCGCCCCGACCGTGAGCACGCCCGCGAGCCCGCGCTCGACCGCGAACCGCGCAGCGGCCGCCACGTCGTCGACGTGCACGAACTGCCACTGCCGCGAGGCACCGCGCACCGTGAGAAGGCGCGGCGCCTCGAAGTGCCGGGTGACGAACGTGTCGACGCCCGCGCCGACCACCGCCGCCGGTCGCAGGATCGTCACCGACGGCACCTTGCGACGGCCGCCGCGGGCCAGCACCGCCTCCGCCGCCAGGAGGTCCCCGACCAGCCCGTCGCGGGCCGCCTCGTCCGCACCGGGCAGCGGGTCGGCGTCCTCGATCACCGGACGGTCGGGCCACGCGCCGTAGACGATCGCCGACGTGATGGCCACGACGTGCCGCGCCCCGGCGGCCCGGGCGGCGGCGAGCCCGCGCTGCGTGTGCGCGACGATCGCCGCCTCGCGCTCGCGGCGACCCTTGAGCGCGGAGGCCACGAGATCGCCCGGGTGCGCGACGAGCACGACGACGCTCGCGCCGGCCAGGGCGTCCGCCGGGCTCTCCGGCGGCACCTCGTCGATGCTTCGGACCTTGCCGCCCCAGGCGGCCGCCACCGCGGCCGCGATCGGCCCGCGACCGACCACGACGACGACGTCGTCGCCGGTGCTGCGCCCTGAGCGAATCTGCTCGCCCACCATCCCTCGTTCCTGTGCTGCGCGGTTACGGTGGTTCGCAGCCGGCCCTATCGTCGCAGGAGGTCCACGTGAGTCCCGACAACTCCGCTGTCCCCGGAGCCGATGGTGGCGTGCCCGCCTGGGAACAGGTGATGCGCGCGATGCTGGGTGACAGTGCCGACGAGGCCATCCGCGAGCTGCAGGAGCGCGGCTTCGACCCCGCGGCCATGGCCGCCGCGTCGGGCCTGCCCGACGACCCGGCGGCCCTGCAGCAGGTGTTCGCGCAGGTCCAGGCGCTGCTCGCCGCCTCGGGCGACGACCCGGTCAACTGGCAGATGGCCCACGACCTGGCCCGCCAGCAGGCCGCCGCCGGGGGCGACCCGTCGCTGACGAACGCACAGACGAAGCAGGTCCTCGACGCGCTCGCCGTCGCCGAGCTGTGGCTCGACGCCGCGACCGACCTGCCCCCGTCGACCGGCACCGCCCGGGCCTGGAGCCGCGCSGAGTGGGTCGAGGCGACGCTGCCSACSTGGCGCACKCTGACCGAGCCGGTGGCGTCGTCCCTGTCCATCGCCCTGGTCGGCGCGCTCGGCGGCGCCTTGCCCGAGGAGGCCGGCGAGGGGTTCGGTCTGCCCGGCGGGATCGAGCCCGCCCAGCTCCTGCGCCAGCTCGGCTCGGCCGTGTTCGGCATGCAGGTGGGCCAGGCCGCGGGCACCCTCGCGCACGAGGTGTTCGGCACCACCGACATCGGCCTGCCCCTCCTGGACAAGCCGGCGCCCGCGCTCGTCGCCGCCAACGTGGACGCGTTCGCCGAGGGCCTCGACGCCCCCGCCGAGGAGGTCCGCCTCTTCCTCGCCCTGCGCGAGGCCGCCGCCACCCGGCTGTTCACGCACGTGCCCTGGCTGCGCGCGCACCTGCTGGCGACGGTCGAGACCTACGCGCGCGGCATCGCGATCGACGCCGACCAGCTGGAGGAGGCCGTCCGCTCGATCGACGTGACCRACACCGCGGCGCTCCAGCAGGCCCTGTCCGGCGGCGTGTTCGCCCCGCACACCACGCCCGCGCAGGCCGCCGCGCTCGAGCGGCTCGAGACGGCGCTCGCCCTGGTCGAGGGCTGGGTCGACGAGGTCGCGGCCACCGCGGCGCTCCCCCACCTCCCGCACACGATGGCGCTGCGCGAGATGATCCGCCGCCGCCGGGCCGCCGGCGGCCCGGCCGAGCAGACGTTCGCCAACCTGGTCGGCCTCGAGCTGCGTCCCCGCCGGCTTCGGGACGCCGCCGCGCTGTGGGCGCAGATCGGTCGCGACAACGGCCCGGCCGCCCGCGACGCCGTGTGGGACCACCCCGACCTCCTGCCCGGCACGGAGGACCTCGACGACCCGTCGGGCTACGCGGCCCGCCGCCGGGCCGCCGTGGACGACGCCGCGGAGATCGACCGCGCGCTGGCCGAGATCCTGGGCGAGGACCCGGACACCGACTAGCGCGACCGGTGACGCCCTGAGGGGTCCCGCTCGGCCGTCGCGTCGCCCAGCTCCAGCTCGAGCTGGCCGAGCGCGTCGTCGTCCTCGCTGTCCGCTGCGAGCTCGTCCACCTCGTCCGTGACCACGTCCTCCGGCTCCTCAAGCTCCGTGCCGTCCACCTCGTCGGCCGGGTCCTCGTCGTCGACCCCCTCGCCGTCCGCGGGCGTCTGCGCGCCGCGCTCGGCGGCGTAGGAGTAGCCCTCGAGGAAGCCCCGGGCCCGCAGCGTGCGGGGGTAGCCGTCGAGCTCGGACCAGAAGTCGGGTCCGTGGCCCGCGTGCAGCAGGTGCGCGAGCTCGTGCAGCAGGACGTAGTCGAGCACCCACCGCGGCATGCCGCGCACGCGGTCGGAGATCCGGATCGTGCCCTCGGACGGCGTGCAGGAACCCCACCGTCGGCCCTGATTGCTCGACCAGCGCACGCTGGTGGGCCGAGCCCGACCGCCGAGGTACCGCGTGGACAGGTCCGCGGCGCGCGACGCCAGCTCGTCGTCGGACGGTCGGCGACGGCGCTCCTGGGCCGCGAGCCGGGCCAGCATGCGGCGGACCCACTCGTTCTCCTGCGCCCGCGTGAACCGCGCGGGGATGGCGACGATGGTCCGGTCGCCCTCCCGCCAGGCCGTCACCGTGCGCACGCGTTTGCGTGAACGACGGATCTCGACCTGTGACAGGTCCTGCGTGGGCTGCACAGGTGCACGGTAGCGCGGGGCACGCGAACGACCGGGTTCACCCGTCGGCTCCCGGCGCGTCCTGCGGGATTCCCGGGGCTGTGGGTGCCTCGGCTACTACTGTGGACGTCGCGCGGGCGTTGCTGCACCACGACGCCCGGCCGCCGGCCGGCGGTTCCCCGGTCCGGTGCACGACACCGAGGGAGGGCACCATGGCCGAGACGTATGCAGGCGAGTTCTACTGCGTGAAGTGCAAGGAGAAGCGCGAGGCCGAGGGCGACGTCGTCATCTCGGAATCCGGCCGCAGGATGGCCAAGGCCACCTGTCCGGTGTGCGGCACGAAGCTCAACCGCATCCTCGGCAAGGCCTGAGCTCCACCCCTTCGCCTCAGGGCATCGTCCCCCCGGACGGTGCCCTTCGGCATGTCCGGGGACTGTGGACGACGCGGTCCGGCGCGCGCGGCCCGCTGCAAGGGTGGGCCCCATGCGACTGCGAGCCGGACTGCGCGTGCTGCGGCGCACGGCCACCGAGGTCCAGGTGGGGACCGACCCCCGGTGGGCCGTGCGCCTGCCCGACCTGACCCCCGCCGAGGCCGACCTGCTGGTCCGCGTCGATCCCCGCACCGACCTCGCTGACCTCGGCACCCTCGCGGCCGGCCGGGGCGTCACCGCGGACCGGCTGCGCGAGATCGTCACCACGCTGACCCACGCCGGGCTGACCGAGGACGGGCCGCCCGAGCCGGTGCTCCGCGGGCCGGCCGCCGTCGACGTCGACGTGTGGTCCTTGCTGCGCGTGGACGCCGACGGCGCCGGGCTGGTGCGCCGGCGGGCGGACCGCGTCGTCGGGGTGCTCGGGCTCGGGCCGACCGGGCTGGGCATCGCCGTCGCCCTCGCGGCGGCCGGCGTCGGCACCGTCCTCGTCGACGACCGACGCCCCGTGCGCTCGACCGACGTCGGGGTGTGCGGCTACCGGTGGGCCGACGTCGGGTCGGCCCGGGAGCACGTGGCGCCCCGGCTCCTGCGCGACGTCGCGCCGAACGTGTCGACCACCTCCGACCGCCGGCTCGACGCCGTCGTGCTCGTCGAGGACCACGCCGCGGACCCGCTGCGGGGGCCGGCCCTCGTCGCCGGCTCGAGCGCCCACCTCGGCGTGGTCGTGCGCGAGGCCGACGTCGTCGTCGGACCGTTCGTCGTGCCGGGCGTCGGACCGTGCCTGCGCTGCCTCGACCTGCACCGCACCGACGCCGACGGCGCCTGGCCGGACCTCGGCACGCAGCTGCGCGCCGACCGGGTGGCACCGGGCGAACCCGGGGCCGTCGCCGCGGTCTGCGCCGGGCTGGGTGCGGCGGCGGTCCTCGCGCACCTCGACCGCACCCCGGGTCTGGCGCCGGGGGTCACGTTCGAGGTGGCGCTGCCGGACGCGGTCCCCCGCAGACGCACGTGGGCGGTGCACCCCGAGTGTGGGTGCACCGCCCTCCCCGCGTCGCCGGCCGGCGCGCAGGGATCCCGATGAACGACGGCCTCAGGCCGCGGGAACGGCGTTCTTCCGGGGGCGACCACGACCGCGCTTGGTCGCGACCACCACACCGCCGACGAACACCTCGCCACCCCAGACGCCCCACGGCTCTGCGCGCTCGATGGCGCCCGCCAGGCAGCCCTCCATCAGCGGGCACTCGCGGCACAGGGCCTTGGCCTGCTCGACCTCGGCCGTCCGCTCGGCGAACCAGAGCTCGGGGTCGCCCGACCGGCACGGGATGAAGTCGGCGACGAGCTGGTCGAAGGTCTGGCGGTCGTCAGTCGCCGTMGTGCTGTCGGTGAGGGGCCACGGGCCGGATCCGCCCTGGTTCACCGTGTCGAGCAGCGTCGTGAGCCGCACGATGTCCTCCTGATGTCCTTGCTGGTGAGCGTGTTGCGTCGGTGCCGGACCGATCGCCAACCCGTCCACCCGAGTCATCGGGAGAAACAGAAAGGCCGCGGGTCCGAGTTCGGACTCCGCGGCCTGAGGCCCTCTGTGAGGGTCAGATCATGGGAGTCCGGATGAGGTGCTGAGCGGGATCGGTCGCCGTACGACGCTTCGCAGGCCCGCCCGTGAGCTCCAGGGCGCCGCCGCCGATAGGCAGAGCGATCCCCTGGGACCGGAACGTGACGGGTGCGACGAGTCGCGGGAGGAACGCGTAAGCGTCCGGCGTCGCGATCATCGTGATGTTCTCCATCAGTGCACCCACCCCCTCTCCGGCTCGGACCCTCGCTTCTTCAGCGCGGTCCCTCAACAAGGACGTCGCCCACCCTAGGACAGGCCCAGAAACGCGGACAACCGATTTAACGAAGATTCCTCGAGAAATTTCTCGGAGCGCCCGACCGGCTCAGCGGACTGGCGCGTGGACCACCGCGCGGACGGTCGCGAGCACGTCCTCGCCGATGCCTGCGAGCGTGGTCGGACCGACGCCGCGGACCGCGCCGAGCTCCTCGAGCGTGCTCGGGCTGCGCTCCGCGATCGCGCGGATGGTCGCGCTGGTCAGCACCGACGCGGGCTGTCGCCGGACCTCGGCCGCGTGGGCGTCCCGCCAGGCCGTCAGCGCGTCGACGACCTCCTGCTGGTGGTCGTCGAGCTCGCGGCGCGGCCCAGCGGAGCGGCGGCGCTCGTCGGGCCACAGGTCCGTGAGGAACCGCGACACGCCACGGGTCGCACGCGCGCGGGGATGCCGGGCGCGGGAGTAGGACAGCTGCAGGTGCTCGCGCGCCCGCGTGATGCCCACGTAGAGCAGGCGGCGCTCCTCGGCCACGGCGGCGTCGGTCTGCGCCTGGACCGTGGGGAGCAGCCCGTCCGAGAGCCCGACCAGGAAGACGGCGTCCCACTCGAGACCCTTGGCGGCGTGCAGCGACGCGAGCGTCACTCCTTCGACCGTGGGGGCGTGCTGGGCGGCCGCCCGCTCGTCGAGCTCCGCGACCAGGTCGGCCACCGTCGGCTGGACGCCCGGCGTGGGGGGCGCGGCGGCGAGGGCGTCGGCGAGCGAGACGAGTGCCTGCAGGGCGTCCCAGCGCTCGCGCGCGGCCCCCCGGCCCTCGGGAGGCGAGTCGGTCCAGCCCGCGCTGCGCAGGATGTCGCGCACCGACTCCGGCATCGGGACGTCCGGGTCCGCCGAGCGAGCCCCCCCGCGCAGGAGGACCAGCGCCTTGCGGACGTCCGCCCGGGCGAAGAAGCGGGCGTTCCCGCGGACCTGGTAGGCGATCCCGCGGTCGGCCAGGGCCGCCTCGAACGCCTCCGACTGCACGTTGGTCCGGAACAGCACGGCGATGTCGGCGGCGGAGACCCCCGTGCGCACCAGGTCCGCGATGCCCTGGACCACCCCGGCGGCCTCGGCGTCGTCGTCCGGGTAGGCGACGTACGAGACGTCGGGCCCGTCCGGTCGCTGCGCGCGCAACGCCAGCGGCGGCGGGCCGCCCGCCTTGCGCGCGGCGTCCATCACGTGGTTGGCCAGGCCGACCACCTGCGGCGTCGAGCGGTAGTCCCGGACCAGCTCCACGGTGGTCGCCCGCGGGTAGGTCGCCGTGAAGGAGGTCAGGTGGTGGGCCGTCGCGCCCGCGAACGAGTAGATGGTCTGGCTCGGGTCGCCGACGACGCACAGCTCCTGCCGGCCGCCCAGCCACTGGTCGAGCAGGTACTGCTGCAGCGGGCTGACGTCCTGGTACTCGTCGACGACGAAGTGCTGGTACTGCTCGCGGACCGAGTCGGCGACGTCCCTGCGCTCCGCGAGCATCGCCGCGAGGAGCAGCAGCACGTCCTCGAAGTCGATGACCCCCTGCTGGTCCTTGGCCGACTCGTAGGCCGCCATCAGCCGCGCGACCGACTGCGGGTCGGTGCCGCCCGGGCCGGGCCGGTCGGTCGCGGCGGCCGCCTTGGCGTAGTCGTCGGCCGTGACCAGCGAGACCTTCGCCCACTCGATCTCCGAGGCGAGGTCCCGCACGCTCTCCCGGTCGGTCTCGAGGCCGACCAGCTGCGCCGCGTGCGCCACGAGCTTGACCTTCTGCTCGAGGATGCGCGGCGGCGGACCCCCGACGACCTTGGGCCAGAAGAACCCGAGCTGCCGCAGCGCCGCCGAGTGGAACGTGCGCGCCTGGACGCCCGACGCGCCGAGCAGGCGCAGCCGCGTCCGCATCTCCCCCGCCGCCCGCGCGGTGAACGTCACGGCCAGCACGTTGGCCGGCCGGTAGGCGCCCACCTGGATGCCGTACGCGATGCGGTGGGTGATCGCCCGGGTCTTGCCGGTGCCCGCGCCCGCGAGCACGCGGACCGGGCCGCGCAGGGTGGTCGCGACGGCGCGCTGCTCGGGGTCGAGCGCATCGAGGAGGGCTTCGGCGGACATCGGGCACAGTCTCGCAGCACCCGCCCACAGCTCGGCACGTCCTGTGCACGTCAGGTACCGTCACCCGACCGAGCCGTCCCGCCGGCCCCGTCCGGCCGCCCGTCCCGCCCCCGGGAAGAGACAGGGCCACACCGGTGTTGATGCCTGGGGCGACGACCTCGCCCACGACCCTGCGACCACCCGAGGACCGATGACCACGCAGACCCTGCCCGACGCCGGCACCGTCACGATGTACTCCACGACGTGGTGCGGCTACTGCCGCCGGCTCAAGACGCAGCTGGACTCCGCGGGCATCGGCTACACCGTGGTCGACATCGAGGACCACCCGGACGCCGCGGCCCTGGTCGAGTCGCTAAACGGTGGCAACCAGACGGTGCCGACGGTCGTGTTCCCCGACGGGTCGGCGGCCACGAACCCGTCGCTCGCCCAGGTCCGCGAACGCCTCTCCTGACGCTCAGAGGGGTCCGCCGAACCACTCCTCCACCAGCGCCCGGGCGATCGACGCGCGCCCCGGCGGGATGACCTCGCCGGCCCCCACCGCCGCGGCGAGCTCGTCGCGGGAGAACCACCGGGCGTCGGTCAGCTCGACCCCGTCCACGGTGACCTCCGTCGAGGTCGCCGTCGCGCGGAAACCGAGCATCAGCGACGCCGGGAACGGCCACGGCTGGCTGCCGCGGTAGGACACGTCGCCGACGACGACGCCCGTCTCCTCCGCCACCTCGCGCCGCACGGCGTGCTCGAGCGACTCCCCCGCCTCGACGAATCCGGCCAGCGTCGACCACCGGCCGGCCGGCCAGTGCGCCGCGTGCCCCAGCAGCAGGCGGTCGTCGGCGTCGACGACCGCCATGATCACCGCAGGGTCGGTGCGCGGGTAGTGCTCCGAGGCGTCGACGAGGCAGACCCGGATCCACCCCGACTGGCCCAGGCGCGTGGGTGCGCCGCACCGGGGGCACCGGGGGTGCCGGGCGTGCCACGAGTCGAGGGCGACCGCCGTCGTCGCCAGGCCCGCCTCCTGCGGGGACAGCGCGGCGCCGATGTCGCGCAGCGACGCCCACGCGAGCCCGGCGCGGAGCACCGGCTCCGCGCTCGTGGCACCGCCGTCCTGCGCGCCGTGCACCAGGACGTCCGAGGCCTCCCCCACCCGCGGCGCCGGCCGGCGCTCGGGGACGCGGCGCGCCAGGTACACCWCGTCGGCGTCGCCGCGGCCCAGCAGGAGCCACTCGCCCGGCTCGGGCAGCAGCTCCGCGACGTCCGCCGGGGTCAGCAGCGCGACCCGCGGTTCCGGGGTCGCGACGACCGCGCCGTCGCAGACCAGGAGCACGCGAGTCGTCTCGTCGGCGAGCGCGGCGGGCACGAACGCGTCGTCGACGCGCAGCAGCGCGGCTCGGTCGATGCCGGCGCGGGACAGCGGGAGGTCATCCGGAACGATCACGCGGTTACGGTACGCGGCCCCCGGAGAGGGACGAATCGGACGGAGACACGCCGGGCCACGCGGACGGCTCAGCCCGGCGGCCCGCCTATCCTGGGCGCGTGGTTCGATCCCCTCTCGCCCTGGCCGCGCTGGCGACCGTCGCCGTCCCGGGACTCGACGCCTTCGACGTCCGACGGCCCGCCCAGCCCGGGTCCGACTTCGACACGGCCGTCGTCATCGACGCCCACCGCAACCGTTGGGTGGTCCGCGCCCCGCAGCACGCAGCCGCAGGCGCCGCGCTCGAGGCCGAGGTCGTGGTGCTCAGCAGGCTCGCCGCCGAGGTCGAGCGCGGCACGCTCCCCTTCGCGGTGCCCGCCCCCGTCGGCTTCGCCCACCTGCCCGAGGGCGGCCGCGCGGCCGTGCACCCCGAGATCCCCGGCGGGACCCTGCGGCTCGAGCACCTCGCACCCGGACCGGGCCTCGCCGCCTCGCTCGGACGCGCCATCGCCGCCGTGCACGAGCTTCCGACCAGCCTCGTCGAGGACGCCGGGCTGCCCGTGTACGACGCCGGTCAGTACCGCGAACGCCGCCAGGCCGAGGTCGACGAGGCCGCCAGGACCGGCAAGGTCCCGCCCGCTCTGCTGCGGCGCTGGGAGGAGCGGCTCGAGGACGTCGCGCTCTGGCGCTTCCGGCCCACCGTGACGCACGGCGACCTCACCAGCGACCGCGTGCTCGTCGCCGGGGACGCCGTCACCGGCGTGCTGCACTGGGGGGACGTGTGCGTCGCAGACCCCGCCGACGACCTGGCGTGGCTGCTGGTCGCCGCCGTCCCCGAGGTGACCGACTCGATCATGGAGGCGTACCAGCTGCGCCGGACCGAGCTCACCGACCCGCACCTCGCCGACCGCGCCCTGCTCGCCGGTGAGCTCGCGCTCGCCCGCTGGCTGCTCTACGGCGTGCGCTCGCAGGACCAGGACATCATCGACGACGCCGTGGGGATGCTCGAGGACCTCGACGCCCACACCCGGCGGGACGCCGAGGCCGAACCCCTCATGGCGTGACCGATCGCTCGGTCGCCTGGGGCGGGCTGCACAACGCGCGCGACCTCGGTGGGCTGCCCACGGGTTCCGGGACGACGCGGTTCGGCCGCGTGTTCCGGGCGCCACGGCTCGACGGGCTCGACGAGCAGGGCTGGGAGGAGCTGGTCTCCGCCGGCGTGCGGACGATCGTCGACCTGCGCAACCCGCACGAGATCGCGCCCCTGGAGCTGCCGAGCGGCGTCACCCGGCACCACCGCCCCGTCGAGGTGTGGGAGGACCGCGACTTCATGGCGCGCTGGGGCGACCACCTCAACTCGCCCGTGTACTACCGCGCGAACCTCGAGGCCTGGCCCGAGCTGATGGTCGCCGTGGTCCGGACCATTGCCGACGCACCGACGGGCGCGGTCGTCGTCCACTGCTCCGCCGGCCGCGACCGGACCGGCCTGGTCACCGCTCTGCTGCTCTCGCTGGTCGGTGTCCCGGAGGACGAGATCGTGGACGACTACGCGCGCAGCGTGGTCGCCATGAACGAGCACGCCGCCGCGGGACGCAGCGACGAGGTCGCCCTGAGCGGGCCCGAGCTCCGCCTGTGGCTGGACGAGGTCACCGGGCACCTGCGCGACCTGCTCGCGGGGCTCGACGTGGCCGAGTACCTCGACGTCCATGGCGTGACGGCCGACGAGCTGGCACGGGTGCGCGCGCGGTTGCTCGACTGAAGGCCGGCACCCGTCGGCGCGTCGGCGACGCGCGCGAGCGCCCTCGACGCGTCGGCGACCGGACTCCTTCGATTCGGCGCGGCCGTCTGGGCCACCGCGCCGGTCCGTCGCGGTCGGTCGTGCTGGCTCAGTCCGTGTCGAAGAGCGTCGGGGACGTCGTCGGTGCCGGGCGGCGGCTCGGCGACGCGTTCGAGCCCTCCCAGCCCGGTCGGCGCCGGCCCGGGCCGTTCACCTTGGGTGCCCGGCGGTTGGGGCGGGGTCCGGCGACGGCTCCGGCAGCCTGCGGGTCCTGGGTGGCCGCCCGCAGCAGCGCGGTGATCTCGGACTCGTCCAGCAGCCTCTCCGGGTAGACCGTGACGCCCGCGCCGACGTAGCAGAACGCCGCGCGCACCCGGTCGACCGGCGTGCCCGTCCAGCGCGACCAGGCGAGCCGGTAGACGGCCAGCTGGAGCTCGCGGGAGGCACGGGCGGCGTCGTCCTTCGGGGGTGCGCCCGTCTTCCAGTCGACGACGACCACGGCGTCGGTCGCCGTCCGGCCGTCCGAGTCGATCGACGTCTCGCCGTCGCCGCCGGCCGCGTCCGCGTTCGTCCGTTCGACGTCCGGGAACACCGCGTCGATCCGCGAGCGCAGGACGTAGCCGTCGACGGAGGTCTCGATGTCCACCTCGACCGCCACGGGCGAGCGGTCGGCCCACTCGGTGGCCAGGAAGGCGTCCCGCAGCGCCTGCTCGTCCAGGTCCAGCGTGGCGGAGTCGTCGTCCGCACCCGGGAGCGCGTCGACGTCGACCAGCGACGCGCTGCCGTACCAGCCCTCGACCCACGCGTGGAACCGGGTGCCGCGACGGGCCTGCGGCGACGGCTCGGCGGGCACGGGTCGGCGCAGGTGCTGGGCGAACTCCGCGGGGTCGCCCTCGAGCCTGACCAGCGCGGACGCCGACAGGTGCGCCGGGAGCTCCACCTCGCCCGACGGGGTGCGGACGCGCTCACGCTCCTCCAGCAGCCGTTCGGCGAGCACGTCCCACGGGTGCTGCGGCGGAGCCTCGGGCGTCGCGCCGGTCGGGTCGACCGGTGCGTCGCCGGGGGCGTCACCCTCGCTCGCCTCGACGAGGGGTCGGTCGTCGGCGACACCCTGCCGCACCATGGCGGCGCGGACGTGCTGGGCCGCCGCCTCGACGAGCGCCCGTCGCGTCGGTCCTGTCTCCGTGCCGGCGGGGTCGGCCGCGAACGGGTCGGCCGGCCACGTCGCCGTCAGCGTCAGCGAGGCGCGCGGGTTCGTCCCGTCCTCGGCGGGCGCGTCGTCCCAGCCCGCCGTCTCGACCAGCCCGGCCTCGGCGAGCTCGGTCAGGAACGTCGAGACCTTGCGGACGCGCGAGCCGTCCCCCCACCACGCGGCCGTGAGCAGGAGGTCGGACCGGGCACGGGTCAGGGCCACGTAGGCGAGCCGGCGCTCCTCGGCGACCTCGTGGTCACCGGCGTCGAGGACGAACCGCTTGCGGCGCTCCTCCAGGTCCTTCGGGTCCGCCGCGCCCGCATAGGCGAAGACGGGCAGGTCGTGGCGGTCGCCGCGCAGCGGGTACGGCAGGGAGCCGAGCCCCGTCAGCCACGCCGAGTCCTTGGGTCCCTCCTTGCCCTGCGTCGGCGTCGCCGGCAGGCCGCCGTCCACCAGGCCGGCCACGGCGACGACGTCCCACTCGAGCCCCTTGGCGGCGTGCACCGTGATGAGCTGGACCGCGTCGGGGTCCGGCTCCGAGACCGGCATGTCGAGGCCGTTCTCGCGGGAGTCGGCCGCCTCCAGCCAGGCGAGGAAGCCGCCGAGCGAGGGGTGGTCGGCCGAGCGGGCGAACTCGACGGCCACGTCGCGGAACGCGTCGAGCTGCGCGCGTGCCCGCCCCGGCGACGTCCGGGCGCGCGCCGCGACCTCGATGTCGAGCCCGAGCAGGCGCTCGGCCTCGCCGACGAGCTCGGGCACCGACAGGTACGTGTGCGCCCGGAGCACCCGCAGCGTCGCGGCCAGCTCGCCCAGCCGCGCACGGCCCACCGCGCTGAGCGTCCGACCGCCGCGACTGGTCCACCCCGCGGCCGGCAGCTCGGAGATCGCGTCGAGCGCGTCCACGATGCTCCGCTCGTCCACCGCGTCCGCCTCCACGACGACGTCGGCCGGCCCGACCCCGCCGGCCGCCTCGTCGACAGCGCCCGCATCGACCCGGGCCCGCGTGCGCGACGTGCCGCCGTGGCGGGCCGCGAGCTCGCCGGACCACGCGGCGAGCGCGTGCAGGTCGGACGCGCCCAGTCGGGTGCGCGCGCCGGTGAGCAGCCGCATCAGCGCGTCGCCGCGCGACGGGTCGTGCGCGGTCTGCAGCAGCGCGACCAGGTCGACCACCTCGGGCGCGGAGAGCAGCCCCCCGAGCCCCACGACCTCCACCGGGAGGCCGGCGTCGCGCAACGCCCGGCGCAGGGGCTCGAACTGGGACCGCTTGCGGCAGAGCACGGCGGCCGTGACCCGGTCGCGTCCCGGACCGGCCGGCTGCCACCGCTCCCGCACGAAGCGGGCGACCGCCCGCGCCTCGTCCTCGAGCGTCTCGGCGACGTGGGCGTGCACGCGGCCCTCGCCCGCGCCGGGTCGGGCCTCGAGCACGGGCACGGCGACCCGGGTGGCCGACGCGCGCAGGGGGCCGGCCACCTGGTTGGCCGCCGCCAGGATGAGCCGGTCGTTGCGCCACGAGGTCGAGAGCTGGTGCACGTCGGCGGG
>NZ_JBFULZ010000111.1:0-13352 GCF_054049635.1 Cellulomonas sp. P5_C6
GGACGACGCCGAGCGAGACGAGGTCGTCGACGGCGGCCGCCCACGCCTCGAGGGTGTCGAAGGCCCGGTGGAAGGTGACCTCGAGCCCGTCGGCGGCCGACACCAGCCGGGCGACGGCCGGGAGGTCCACGGCGCCGGAGGGGGTGAGCGCCCCGACGACCACGCCGGCCGCCCCCGCAGCCACGGCGGCCCGCACGTCCCTGACCTGCACGTCGAGCTCGTCGGCGGCGTAGACGAACGACCCCGCGCGCGGCCGCACGAGCACGTGGACGCCGACCCGGGACGGCACCGCGGCGAGCACGGCGTCGAGCAGCCCGATCGAGGGGGTCAGGCCACCGGTCGCGGCAAGCGCGGCGCAGAGCTCGAGCCGGTCGGCGCCGGCCGCCGCGGAGACGACCGCCCCGGCGACGTCCTGGACGGCGATCTCGAGCCGGGTCACGCCCACGACAGCAACGGTGCTCCGGCGGCGACGGTGTCGCCGGGCCGGGCGAGCCGGGTGACCGCGTCGGGCGGCGCCTCCAGGCCGACCACCGGGCACACGGGCGAACGGCCCCCGGCCGCCACGGAGGACGGGTCCCAGGTGATGACGACCTGCCCGGCGGAGACGATGGCACCCTCGGCGGCGTGCAGGGTGAACCCGGCGCCGCCCAGCTCGACGGTGTCGATCCCGAGGTGGACCAGCACGGCCCGCCCGTCGTCGTGCTGGACGACGAACGCGTGCGGATGGAGCTTGAGGATGGTCCCGGCGATCGGGGCGATCACCTCGGACGCCACCCCGAGCGACGGGTCGAGGGCCACGCCGGGCCCGACCAGCTCGGCCGAGAACACCGGGTCGGGCACCTCGGGCAGCCCGAGCACCTGGCCGGCGACGGGCGCCAGGACGGTGAGGGCCGCCATCAGCGCAGGTCCTCGATGTCGGAGGCAAGGGTGTCGGCCTCGGGCCCGACGATCACCTGCACGGCGACGCCGGAACGGACCACGGCGATCGCCCCGGCGGCCTTGAGCCTGGGCTCGTCGACGAGCGAGGGGTTCTGCACCTCGACCCGCAGCCTCGTGATGCAGGGCTCGAGGTCGAGGATGTTCGCGTCCCCGCCCAGCGCCGCGAGGATCTGCTCCGCCTTCGTCATGTCCGTGCTCCTCACATCAGCTCGTCGAGGTCGGTCGCGATGAGGTCGACGTGCGGGCCGACGACCACCTGCACCACGCGCCCGGAGATCATCACCCCGAACGCGCCCGCGGCCCGCAACCCGGCCGCGTCGACCCGTCCCGCGTCGCGCACCAGGGACCGGAGCCGCGTGGTGCACGGTTCGATCTCGTCGATGTTGTCGACTCCTCCGAGCGCGGCGAGGATCGCCGCCGCCTGATCTCTGCCTTCGGGCTTCATCGCCGTCCTCCTGCAGTCGCTTCGGTCTGGTCGGGCACGGTGTCGCCGTCCCGCACGGGGCGGCGCCGGGGGACGAGGGCCGGTCGGGGTGCGCGCAGCGGCACCCACACGCTGTAGCGGTCGGACCGGTAGCAGGCGCGCGAGAACATGATCGCGGCGTCGACCGAGTAGGTCCGACGCTCCGCCCGCAGCACCGCGTTGGAGTCGCCGAGCCCGAGCAGCGAGGCCTCGGTCGAGGTGGCCTCGTCGGCGGACAGCGTGTCCTCGCCCCACTCGGGGGCGAGCCCGCGCTGCCGCAGCGCCTCGTACATGCTCGGCGGCGGGCCGGCGTCGAACAGCCCCGGGGCGAGCGCGACCGGGACCCACACCTGCTCGATGCAGATGGGCGTCCCGTCGGCGCTGCGCACGCGGTAGAGGAAGTGGACCTTGTCGCGCGGCTCGATCTCGAGCGCGGTCGCGACGTCCGGGGTCGCGGCGATCACGTGAGCGGTGAGGACGGTGGTCGCGGGCTCCATGCCGCGGCGGCGCATCTCCTCGCCGAACGTGGTCAGCCGCATCTCGAAGTCGATGCGCTGGGGGGCGACGAACGTGCCACGCCCCTGCTCGCGGACCAGCACGCCGTCGGTGACCAGGGTGTCGACGGCCTGCCGGACGGTCATCCGCGAGAGGCCGAACTGCTGGCTGAGGTGCCGCTCGGAGGGGATGGCGTCCCCGACCCGCAGCTCCTGCGCGACGAGGGTGGCGAGGTGGTCGCGCACCGTCAGGTACTTGTGCGCGGCGCCCTGCTCCGACTCGTCGTCCACGTGCGAACCCACTCCTTCGATGAGGCGGATGGTGCGCCGACCGCTACGACCACACGTCGCGACGTGACCCTTGACACATCATGAGGTCTAGACCAGTCTGCTCGCAACTGGTCCAGACCAGATACCCCCAGACATTCCCCCAGGCACGTCGTCGACACCCAACGAGGAGTGCTCCATGACCACCGTCACCGCGGACACCGCTGAGAAGCGAGGCATCCCCGGCCTCGCGCAGCTGCAGCGCATCGGCCGCTCGCTCATGCTCCCCATCGCCTCCCTCCCGGCCGCGGCGCTGCTGCTGCGGCTCGGCCAGCCGGACATGCTGGGCGCCGACGGCCTCGGCGCCCACCTGCCGTGGATGGTCCCCGTCGCGGCCGTGCTCGCGGCAGCCGGCAACGCCCTGTTCGCCAACCTGCCGCTGCTCTTCGCGGTGGGCGTCGCGGTCGGCTTCGCCCGCAAGTCCGACGGCTCGACGGGCCTCGCGGCCGTCATCGGCTACCTCGTCTTCAAGGGCGTCAGCGACGCCCTCTCGCCGTACACCCTGGAGAAGGCGGGGGAGGGCGAGACGCAGGATCTCATCAACTACGGCGTGCTCGGCGGCATCGTGATCGGCCTGGTCACGGCGCTGCTGTTCCAGAAGTACTACCGGATCAAGCTGCCCCCGTACCTCGCGTTCTTCGGCGGTCGCCGGTTCGTACCGATCATCACGGCCGGGGTCTCGGTGCTCGTCGCCGTCGCCGGCGCGCTCATCTACCCCGCGTTCAACTCCGGCTTCACCGCGGTGGGCGACTGGGTCACCGGCTCGACGATCGTCGGCGCCTTCGTCTACGGCACGCTGAACCGGCTGCTCGTGCCGCTCGGCCTGCACCACATCCTCAACTCGCTGCCGTGGTTCCAGTTCGGCACGTACACCAACGCGGACGGCGTGGTGGCGCACGGCGACATCAACCGGTTCCTCATCGGCGACCCGACGGCGGGCACGTTCATGACCGGCTTCTTCCCGATCATGATGTTCGCGCTCCCCGCTGCGGCGCTGGCGATCGTGCACACCTCGAAGGCGAAGAACCGCAAGGTCATCGCGGGCATCATGGGCTCGGCCGCGCTCGTCTCGTTCGTCACGGGGGTCACCGAGCCGCTCGAGTTCGCGTTCGTCTACGTCGCGTACCCGCTCTACGTCATCCACGCGATCCTCACGGGGACGTCGCTGGCGCTGGTCAACGCCCTGGGCATCAAGGACGGGTTCGGGTTCTCGGCCGGCGCGATCGACTACGTGCTGAACTTCCGGATCGCGACGATGCCGCTGCTGCTGATCCTCGTCGGGCTCGGCTACGCGGTCGTCTACTACTTCCTGTTCCGGTTCGTCATCACGCGCTGGAACCTGCGGACGCCGGGCCGCGAGGACGACGACGACGACGCGGTCGCGGGCAGCGCGACGACGGTCGAGGGCGTGGCGCCGGCCGGCGCCGCCGACGTGCCGACGCAGTCGACCGAGCGGCCCGTCCCCGCCGACGCACGATGACCACCGCGGTCGCCGCCGCGCTGACCCTGAGGGGGTTCGGGGTCAGTCCGGGCCGCCGGGCGGGAGTCGTGGCGCGCATGCCCGACGCCCCTCCGGCGCCGTCGCCCGAGCCGCTCGCCCCGGGCTCGGACCTGACGGCGGCGGCGACCGCGGTGGACCAGGCGTCGGTGCGGGTCCGGGACGCCATGGCCCGCGCCGCCGACACGGCGACCGGTGAGGCCGCCGACATCCTCGCGGTCACCGCGGCGATGGCGGCCGACCCGTCGCTGGCCGACGAGGCACGCCGGCGGGTGCTCGACACCAGGTCATCCCCGGCCCGAGCCGTGTGGGACGCGGCCGAGCTGGTCGCCGAGCAGCTGCGCGCGCTGGGCGGCATGTTCGCCGACCGGGCGACCGACGTGCAGGACGTCCGGGACCGGATCGTGGCCGAGCTGCTGGGCCTGCGACCCCCGGGCGTCCCCGACCCCGGCCACCCGTTCGTGCTGGTCGCGCGCGACCTCGCCCCGGCCGACACCGCCCGGCTGGATCCGGCGAGCGTGCTGGCGATCGTCACCGCCGGCGGCGGACCGACCGCCCACACGGCGATCCTGGCGCGCTCGCTCGGCATCCCGTGCGTCGTCGCGGTCGGCGGTGCGCTCGAGCTCGCGGACGGCGAGACCGTCCTGGTCGACGGGTCGACCGGCGAGGTCGTGCGGCACCCGTCGCAGGACGCCGTCGACCGGGCGTCGCACGCCAGGCCGCGACCCACCCGCCTGGCCCGCCCGGGCAGCACCGCGGACGGCCACCCCGTCGCGCTCCTGGCGAACGTCGGTGACCCGGCCGGCGCGGTCGCCGCGGCGGAGGCCGGCGCCGAGGGCGTCGGGCTGTTCCGCACGGAGTTCGGCTTCCTCGGCCGGACGACCCCTCCCGGCATCGCCGAGCAGGTCGCGGCGTACGCGTCGGTCTTCGCGGCGTTCCCCGGCCGGCGCGTGGTGATCCGCACGCTCGACGCGGGCGCGGACAAGCCGCTGCCCTTCGTGACCGACGACGACGAGCCCAACCCGGCCCTCGGCGTCCGCGGCCTGCGCACCTCGTGGTCGCACCCCGGCATCCTCGACGACCAGCTCGCCGCGATCGCCCGGGCGGCGTCCGCCTCGGACGCGGACGTCTGGGTCATGGCGCCGATGGTCGCGACCGCCGACGAGGCCGACGCCTTCGTCGAGCTCTGCGCCGCGCACGGCCTCGCGCAGTCGGGGGTCATGATCGAGGTCCCCGCCGCCGCGCTGCGGGCCGGCGACCTCCTGGAGAGCGCCCGCTTCGCCAGCCTGGGCACCAACGACCTCACGCAGTACGCGATGGCGGCGGACCGCGAGCTCGCGGGCCTCGCGCGCCTGTCGACCCCGTGGCAGCCGGCCGTGCTGTCGCTCGTCCAGGTCGCGTGCGCGGGCGGTGCGGCCCGTGCACGGCCCGTCGGCGTGTGCGGCGAGGCCGCGGCCGACCCGGTCCTCGCCCCGGTGCTCGTCGGGCTCGGGGTGTCGTCGCTGTCGATGACCGCGCGTGCCCTGCCGGACGTCGGCGCGGTGCTCGCGTCGGTCACGCTCGAGGAGTGCCGCGCCCTGGCGGCGCTCGCGCTCGCGCAGCGGACGGCCGACGCGGCCCGGACCGCTGTACGGGCCGGGCTGCCTGTGCTCGAGGAGCTGGGTCTCTAGGCGGTCTGCTGGAGGAACTGCTCGAGCGCCGCGATCGAGGCCTCCGCGTCGGCGCCGTCGTCGGCCGTCGCCAGGACGACCTCGTCGCCCGCGCCCACGCCGAGCGTCATGATCGCGAGGATGGACGCCGTGGCGACCGGGTTGCCCCCGGACTTCGCGATGGTCACCTTGGCGGGGAGCCTGCCGGCCGCGGCGACGAACTGCGCGGCCGGGCGGGCGTGCAGCCCCTCGGGAAGAGCGACGACGACGGAACGCTGCATGGCCTGCCTCCAGGGACGGGTCGACGGTGACAGGGTCGACCATACTGGTCTAGACCAGAACGCGCGAGAGTGGTGTGGAAGACTCGTGCCGCTGCGAGCCGCGAGGCCCGCGCGGGAGGGCTGTCTGAGCGGCCGAAAGAGACGGTCTTGAAAACCGTTGGAGCGGGACAACCCCGTTCTCGTGGGTTCGAATCCCACGCCCTCCGCCCGTGCTCACACGTCCCGTCGCAGGTACCGCCAGGCGAGGAGCGCGCACACGAGGCCGTTCGCCATGCCGACGAGCACGTCCGTGGGGTGGTGCATGCCGCGGTAGAGGCGCGCCGTCGCGACGGCGAACGGGACGAGGAGGCAGATCGCCGTCAGCCCCCACCGCAGCCACGGCCGGGTGATCCGCTGGCAGAGCAGCGCGAGCGACACGTAGAGCGCCGTCGCGGCGCTGGTGTGGCCGCTCGGGAACGCCGTGGTGGGGGGCGAGTCGTCCAACAGCGCGACGTCGGGACGCCCGCGGCCGACCAGCAGCGACGCGGTGAAGAAGAGGATCGCCTGCAGCCCGAGCGCGATGGCCGGGACGGCGGCCAGCCACCACTGCCTGGTGCGCCACCAGAACAGCGCCACGACGAGGACGCACACGGCGACGGCGTACTGCGTCTGGCCGAAGTTCGACAGCACCAGCGTGAGCGAGTTCAGGCCGGCGGCGCGGCGGGCCTCGAACCACCTGTCGACCGCGGTCTCGGCGGGCAGGTCGTGGAGCGGCCCCACGATGAGGAGGCCGATCCCGACCATGACGAGCCACCACAGGGCGGCGGGGAGCGCGGCCCGCGTGGCGAGATCGCGGCACGCCGAGCCGAACGTGGGGGTGGACGTGTCGAGCTCGTAGCGGTGCACGAACGTCCGGACGGAGCTGGGCTTCTTCGTCTCGCCGACGAGGAGGGTCATGAGATCCCTTCGGTGGGGGGCCGCGGGCTCCAGCCCCGGTAGCCGAGGTAGGAGGCGCCGGCCATGGAGGTGCCGAGCAGCATGCCGGCGACGACGTCGGACGGGTGGTGCACGCCGAGGAGCACGCGGTCCGCGGCGGTGATCACGGTGGCGGTGGCGGCGACGACCGGGACGACGACCCGGCCACGCCGTCCGAGCAAGGGCCACACGAGGAGCGTGAGCGTGACGGCCGCGGCCGCCGTGTTCGTCGCGTGCCCGGAGGGAAAGCTCGACCCGGGGGCGTGCTCGAGGGCGTCGTCCACCACGGGGCGGGCCCGCTGCACGATCCCCTTCGCGCCGATCTGCACCACCCACGCCGACATCAGCGTGACGAGAGCCCACAGCGCACGGGTCGCCAGGCCGTGCCGCCGCCAGACCCACAGGCACAGCAGCGCGCCGGCGAGGTTGACCCACACGGGCTGAAGCAGCTCCTGCCACACCACGAGCGCCCGGAAGAACGCGGGGTGCGCGCGGGTGAAGGAGGTCGCGGCGGCGATCGTCTCCTCGTCGAACCGGACCAGCCCCGGCGACTCCGCTCGCACCAGGTACGCGAGGACGAAGACCGGGGCGGACACGCCCACGCCGAAGGCGACGGCCGGCAGGAGGGCTCGGTGGCGGAACGTCGGCTGAAGCACCTCCGCAGGCTAGGAGACCCCGGGGGATTCGGCTCGCTGGGCGTCCTGCTCGTGGGTACGGGCCCACGCCGTCCGCCGGTTTCGCCCCATTCCCAACGCGGCCCGCGGAGTGGGAGCATCGACCCGCTCGATCGTGCTCGACGACGACGTCGGAGGAACCATGTCTCGGTGGCCCGTGCGACTCGGAACGACGATTGCTGCGACGGGGCTCGTCGCGGCGTCAGGACTGCTGGCGGGGCCGGCGTTCGCGGGACACGGGCCCGGGCACGATCCCGGGCAACAGAGGTACAAAGACGTCCAGCTGCTGGCCATCAACGACTTCCACGGCAACCTGGAGCCGCCGAGCGGGTCGTCGGGCCTGGTCACCCGGCTGCAGCCGGACGGCTCGACGTTGCCGCAGACGGTCGGCGGCGTCGAGTACCTCGCGACGCACCTGGAGCAGGCGCGCCAGGGGCACGACCGGTCGCTGACGATCGCCGCGGGTGACCTGATCGGTGCCAGCCCGCTGCTCTCCGCCGCGTTCCACGACGAGCCGACGATCGACGCCATGAACGCGTTGCACCTCGACGTCACCAGCGTCGGCAACCACGAGTTCGACGAGGGCTCGACCGAGCTCAAGCGGATGCAGGACGGCGGGTGCCGCACCAACCCCGACGGCACGCCCGCGGCCGACAGCTGCCCCGCCGGCCCGGGATCGTTCACCGGTGCCGACTTCCCGTTCCTGTCCGCCAACGTGGTGGTCACCAAGACCGGCAAGACCCTGTTCAAGCCGTACGTCGTGAAGAAGCTCAACGGGGTCAAGATCGGCTTCATCGGCATGACCCTCAAGGGCACCCCGGACATCGTCACGGCGGCCGGCGTGCAGGGCCTCACGTTCCTCGACGAGGTGTCCACCGCCAACAAGTACGCGAAGGAGCTGCAGCGCGAGGGCGTGCAGTCGATCGTCGTGCTGCTGCACCAGGGCGGCATCCCGGCGAGCGGCTTCTACAACTACGACTGCAACGCCGGCGGCGCCCTCGGCCTGTCCGGCGACATCGTGCCGATCGCCCAGCAGATCAGCCCGGCGGTCGACCTCATCGTCACCGGCCACACGCACACCGCGTACTCGTGCAACATCCCCGACCCGAACGGTCAGCCGCGGATGGTCACGAGCGGCTCGTCGTTCGGCCGGCTGTACACCGACATCGAGCTGAAGTACGACCCGCGGACCAACGACGTCGTGCGGCCCTCGGTGGTCGCGACGAACGTGCCGGTCACCCGCGACGTCCCGCCGGCGCCGGCCGAGACGAACATCATCACCAGCTACAAGGGCTACCTGGGCCCGATCGCCGACAAGGTCGTCGGCTACATCGCCAACACGATCCTCGGCCGCGGCTGCTCCGCCGTGCCTTGCTCGGCATCGGGCGAGTCGCCGGCCGGCGACCTCATCGCCGACGCGCAGCTGGAGGGCCTGAAGAACGACCCGCTCAACACCGGGGGCGCCGACTTCGCGATCATGAACCCCGGCGGGATCCGGTCCGACTTCGTCTGCGCCCCCGGGACGGGCCCGTGCGCACAGACGTACAGCCAGGCGTTCACGGTCCAGCCGTTCACCAACATCATGAACGTGATCTCGATGTCCGGCGCGGACGTCATCACGATGTTCGGCCAGCAGTGGGTGGGCCAGAACACCTCGCCGAAGGTGCTGCAGGTCTCCGCGAACGTCAGCGAGGTCGTCCGGGCCGCCGGCGCGGCCAACGAGAACCGGTTGGTCTCGGTCGCGGTCAACGGCGTGCCGGTGAACCCGGCGGGGACGTACCGCGTCGCGATGAACGAGTTCCTCGGCGGCGGCGGCGACGGCTTCACCGCGATCCGCAACGGCACGAAGGTGTTCGTCGGCCAGAGCGACCTGGACGTGCTGATCGCCTACCTGGGTGCCCACAGCAGCCAGGCCTCGCCGTACCCCGTCCCGACCGGCGGGCGGATCACGATCGGCTGACCACGCGCGGACGGGCCCGCCCCCCAGGGGAGCGGGCCCGTCGGGCGTGCGAGAGGTCAGCCCGCGGTGGGCAGCGCGGCCACGAGGCGGGTGCCACCACCGGCGACGTTGGTCGCCGTGTTGTTGGTGACGGCCCGCAGCAGCGGCGAGAGCGCCTTCCAGTCCTTGTTCGCGTTCGCGGCCTGCGTGGCGTCGCAGGTGTGCTCGCAGAACAGGGACTGCGTGGAGGAGCGCACCAGGACGTGCGCGCCGTAGTTCTGCAGGGCGTGGCCCAGGGCCTTGCCCTCGGCCGTCAGGTTCATCGCGTCGATGTTCACCGAGCTCGGGATGGCGAACAGCGTGCCCATGGGGATGGTGCCGGTGTACGCCGTGGCGCCGTTCGCGTCCTGCGTGCGGGCCGGCCAGACGGCGCCCGACTTCAGCTGGGCGTCCGAGATGCCGAGTGCGAGCGTGTGCTTGATCGAGAGCTTCTTGAGCTCCTGCGTGCGGATCAGGCCGGCGTAGAAGGAGACGCCCGAGGCGCGCGCCCCGTCCGTCATGCCGTCCGTGCGCAGGTCCGTCTTCACGATGCGCGTCGACGTCCACTTGTCGGTGCCGACGTTCGTCATCTTGTAGAACTCGTAGCCGGTCACGCCGTCGGGCTGGATGACGCCGACGTGCTTGTCGGTGCCGTACGTCGGTGCGGTGTTGCGCGGCACGCGCACCTGGATCGACGCGCCCGTGTTCGGGTTGGTGACGGTGGCGATCGGGTCGCTCGTCGTGGCGTAGAAGACGGCGATCGACCAGCGCGACGAGTTCAGCGTCGGGGTCGTCATCGCGAGCTTGCTGGTGATCGGGCCGGTGGCGGCCTCGAACTTGGCGCCCGAGCCGATGGACGTGTTCCACGGCGAGGTCGACGAGAACGGCAGCTGCGAGACGTCGCGCGCCGGGGTCGTCGGGGCCGGGGTGGTCGGCGGGGTGGTCGGGGTCGGCGTGGTCGGGACCGGCGCCGTGACCGCGGTCGAGGGGACCGTCAGCGGCGTGGAGCTGGTGGGGGCGTTCCAGTCGACGACGGTGCCGTGGCTCGAGACGACGTACCCGCTGTCGTGGACGAAGACCACCGGGCAGGTCGCGGCGACCGAGTTGGCCCACTTGGTGGTCCCGTCCTTGGCGACCAGGACGAGCTTGCCGCCCGCCCGCAGGTCGAGGTGCGCGCCCGTGCCGCCCTGCTGCACCCAGCGCCGACCGCCCGTGGAGGCGTTGGCCAGCGTCAGCGAGCCGTCGGTGGCGAGGGTGAGCTTGTACGTGCCGTTGGCCGACACGAGGCTCTTGCCGGCCGTGAGGGAACCGCCCTCGACGAGCTGGTTCGCCTCGGCGGCGGCGCACGTGGTGCCCGTCGTGGTGGTTGCGGCCGAAGCGATCGTCGGCGCGGCGACCGTGGCGACGATGCCGACGGCGAGCGCGGAGAGGACCACGAGGGGTCGGGACAGAGAGAACATGTTTTGGCTCCAGAGATCGGGTCAAAGAACGCGCAAATGCTCCGACACGACGCATCGGGCATCCGGGCGAACAGCAAGTATTAGCGGCTCTATCGGACGTTCCGAGCGGGGCTTGAAGCGCGTGATCCTGCGGATCTGGGGCCTGTGAGCAGCCTGTGAGCTTCATGAGAGAGCCCTCCTGGTCGGTTGACCAGGAGGTTCGACGAATTCTTCGTCTGAATTGCCCGGAATGGCGCTGTGACGGCAGTCACGAATACTGAGCACAAATGTGGCGCATGTCACACGCACCGTCCGCCGGGTGAAAAACCGACATTTGCGGTCCAACGGTGACAGCGCTCCCATACCTCGCACGCCGGTGCCGGGACGCGTCGTCCGGTGCGCGCGCCGACGAGCGCGGCGAGACCCGGAGCGGGTGCGACCGACCCGCGCGGCCTTCTCCCGGCCTGCGATCGTGGGGTGGCGCGCGAGGACGTGGCGCTCCCCGCGCAGCGCTTTCTGGTGGGCGTCGGCGACGTCGCCCGCCTAGGCTCGCGGCGTGCCCCGACGTCACGTCCAGCTGCACGCCCGCCCGCCGCAGGAGGCGCAGGGGCAGGCCGTCGACGTCCTCGTCCGGCGGGGTCTCGACGACCTGCGGCGCGAGCTGGGCGTCCCGGCCGACTTCCCGCCCGACGTGCTCGCGGAGGCGGCGGACGTCGTGCGCAGCGGGCCGGCGGCCCCCGGGGCGGTCGATGCCACCGAGGTCCCCTTCGTCACCATCGACCCCGAGGGCTCGAAGGACCTGGACCAGGCCGTCCACATCGCCCGCCTGGGCGACGGCTTCCGCGTGCGGTACGCGATCGCCGACGTGGCCGCGTGGGTACGCCCGGGCGGCGCGATCGACGACGAGGCGCGCGAGCGCGTCGAGACCCTGTACGCCCCCGACGGCCGGACCCCGCTGCACCCGCCGAGCCTGTCCGAGGGCGCGGCCAGCCTGCTGCCGGGCCAGGTCGCGCCGGCGCTGCTGTGGACGATCGACCTCGACGCGGCCGGCGCGCCCGTCGCCACGACCGTCGTCCGCGCCTCTGTACGCAGCCGCGAGCAGCTGACGTACACGGGGGTGCAGGCGGCCCTGGACGACGGCTCGGCGGACGAGCCGCTGCAGCTGCTGCGGGAGGTGGGGCTGCTGCGGGAGGCCGCCGAGCGCGCCCGCGGCGGGATCACGCTGCCCACCCCGGAGCAGGTGGTCGAGCAGGGAGCCGACGGGGTCTGGACACTCGGCAGCCGGGCGACCCTGCCGGTCGAGGAGTGGAACGCGCAGATCTCGCTGCTCACCGGCATGTGCGCCGCGCGGCTGATGCTGGACGGTCGCGTGGGGATCCTGCGCACCCTGCCCGACGCCGACCCGCGCGACGTCGAGCGCCTGCGCCTCTCGGCCCACGCCCTCGGCGTCCCCTGGCCCGACGGCGCCACCCCGGCCGACGTCATCCGCGACCTCGACGCCGCCAATCCCGCCCACGCGGCGCTGCTGACCGACGCGACCTCGCTGCTGCGCGGTGCCGCGTACGTGGCGTTCGACGGCGAGCTGCCCGCGTTCACCATGCACGCCGCGATCGCCGCCCCGTACGCCCACACGACCGCGCCGCTGCGACGGCTGGTCGACCGGTTCGTCGGCGAGACGTGCCTGGCCCTGAGCGCCGGCACCCCCGTACCCGCGTGGGTGCGGGACGCCCTGCCCGAGCTGCCCGGCCTGATGGCCAGCGGGGACAAGCACGCCGCGGAGTTCGAGCGCGGCTGCATCGACCTGGTGGAGGCGGCCCTGCTGACCGGACGCGTGGGGGAGGTCTTCGACGGTGCGATCGTCGACGTCCGCGCGGATCGTGACGCCGGCGTCGTGCAGCTGCGGGACCCCGCGGTGCGCGGACGCATCGAGGGTGCCGGACTGCCGCTCGGCGAGGACGTCCGCGTGCGGCTGGTCGAGGCGTCGGTCCGCGAGCGCAAGGTCCGCTTCGAGCTCGAGACTCCGCGACCGCACGATGAGTGAGCTCGACGAGGTCGCCGACGAGCTCTACGCGGGAAGCCCCGCCGAGTTCATCCCGAACCGGACGGCCGCGGCGAAGGCCGCGAAGGCCGGCGGCGACAAGGACCTGGCCGCGGCGATCGGCGCGCTGCGCAAGCCCACGGTCTCGGCCTGGCTGGTCAACCTGCTGGTCCGCGACGACGCCGCGCTCGCGGGCCAGATCGTCGCCCTGGGCGAGGGGCTGCGCGAGGCGGAGAAGTCGCTCGACGGCCCCGCGCTGCGCGAGCTGTCGACGCAGCGCCGCCAGCTGGTCCGCTCCTTGGTCGCGCGCGCCCGGCGCCTGGCCCAGCCGACCGGCCAGAAGATCGGCGACGCCGTCACGCAGGAGCTCGACGCCACGCTGACCGCCGCCCTGGCCGACCCGGAGGTCGCGCACGAGGTGCTCTCCGGCCGGCTCACGGCTGCCCGCGAGTACTCGGGGTTCGGCACCGCGGGCGGCGGGTCGGTGACGACGGGGGCGTCGCGGACCACGACGTCCGGCTCGACGTCCGCCGCGGGCTCGGCGCCCCGGGCGGCCGCTCCGAAGGCCCCGCCGCGCCTGACCGTCGTCGGTGGCTCCGGCGCGTCCCGGCCCACGCG
>NZ_JBFULZ010000112.1:0-13342 GCF_054049635.1 Cellulomonas sp. P5_C6
CGCTCGACACCGCGGCCGGCGCGGCATGAGCGGGCGCCGTCCGTCGTCGACCCGCTTGCCGAACGCGGTCCTACGTCGCGGAGCGCACTCGTCCGTCACCGAGCGCGCCCGCCCACGCACGGCGCTCGGCGACGAGCAGCCGCGCTCGGCGACGAGTGGCAGCGTTCGGCGGCGAGCACCCGCGCTCGGCCGCGAGTGGCCGCGCTCGAGGACGAGTGGCAGCGCTCGGCGGCGAGTGGCCCCGCTCGGGCAGACGACGGGCGTGCGCCGGCCAGGGCCGGAGTGACGCAACGCAGCACCCGTCGGCGGCGAACGGGCGAACGCCTGCAGGCGAACGGGTCCGGCATGCGGGTCGCAAGAGCCGTCGTCGGCTGGCGTCGTTACCATGCAACCGTGCCGCACGCTCCTGACGACCTCCTGAGGTCGACCCTCGCAGCCGTCGCCCCTGGCGGCGAGCTCCGCGACGGGCTGGAGCGGATCCTGCGGGGCCGCACCGGCGCGCTGATCGTCCTCGGGTTCGACAGGACGGTCGAGAGCATCTGCTCGGGCGGCTTCGTGCTCGACGTCGAGTTCTCCGCCACCCGCCTGCGCGAGCTGGCCAAGATGGACGGCGCGGTCGTCGTCGACGCGGGCATCTCGCGGATCGTGCGCGCGGCCGTGCAGCTGCTGCCGGACGTGACCATCGAGACCTCGGAGTCGGGCACCCGGCACCGCACCGCCGAGCGCGTGGCCAAGCAGACCGGCCTGCCCGTCGTCTCGGTCTCGGCGTCGATGCGGATCATCGCCCTGTACGTCGGCGGCCAGCGGCACGTCATCGAGGACTCGACCACCATCCTGTCCCGCGCCAACCAGGCCCTGGCCACCCTCGAGCGGTACAAGTCGCGGCTCGACGAGGTCAGCGGGACGCTGTCCGCCCTCGAGATCGAGGACCTGGTGACCGTCCGCGACGTGTCCGCGGTGGTCCAGCGCCTCGAGATGGTCCGCCGCATCTCCGAGGAGATCGAGGGCTACGTCGTCGAGCTGGGCACCGACGGCCGACTGCTCACGCTGCAGCTGGACGAGCTGGTCGGCGGCATCGGGTCCGACCGCGCGCTGATCATCCGCGACTACGTCGACACCAGCCGCCGCGACGTCGACTCCGTGCTGGACGCCCTGGCCGAGCTCGACTCGACCGAGCTGCTGGACAACGCCCGCATCGCCAGCGTGCTCGGCCTGCCCGGCGGCGGCGACGCCCTCGACGCGGCTGCCGGTCCGCGCGGCTACCGCCTGCTGTCCAAGGTCCCCCGCCTGCCCGGCGCCATCGTCGACCGGCTCGTCGCGCACTTCGGCGGTCTGCAGAAGCTGCTCGCGGCGGGCATCGACGACCTCATGGCCGTCGACGGCGTGGGCGAGCAGCGCGCCCGGGCCGTGCGCGAGGGCCTCTCGCGGCTGRCCGAGTCGAGCATCCTCGAGCGGTACGTCTAGCTCGAGGCGCCGGCCTCGGACGCCTGGCGTCGTCGCGCCCAGGCCCAGTCGACCACGACGGCCAGCGCGATCAGCACCAGCATGATCCAGAACGAGCGCCGCTGGGACACCCACAGGTCGACGACGAACCAGACGAGCACCACGCCCGAGACCGCGACGGCCACCGCGGTCAGCGCCGGCGAGGCGCCGAGCTCGGTCCGCAACCGGAACGCCGCCACGGCCACGAGGACGAACACCGCCAGCGACACCGCGCTGCCGACCGAGGCGAGCGCGCCCACGCTGAGCCCGGTCACCAGCAGAGCCATGAGCCCGGCCGTGATCAGCAGGCCGCCGTGCCGGCCCAGCCGGGTCCCCGGGCCGAACGCCGGCGGGAACGTCCCGGAGCCGGCCAGCGCGCGGGTCAGCCCGACGGAGCTGTAGAGCATCGCGGTCACGGTCGAGGCAGTCGCCAGCAGCGCCGCGCACGTCATCATCACGTACCCGGCCTGCCCCAGCGTGGGTTCCGCGGCGACCGCCAGCGCCCGCGGCCCGGCGGCGATCACCTCGGAGACCGGGAGCGTCCCGAACACGCACACCGCGACTGCCACGTAGAGGACGGTGGTGAGGGCCAGCGCCGCGTACATCGCGACGGGCAGCTGGCGCCGCGGCTCGGCCATGTCGTCGCCGACGAACGAGATGACCGCGAAGCCGAGGTAGGCGAAGAACGTGAGGGCGATGCTGGCCACGATGTCGTTCACGCCTGGATACGTGCTCGGCGCCAGGAACGCGAAGTCGACCTGCGGGAGCGTGCCGACGACGAACACGGTGAACACGACCAGGAGCAGGCCGACGATCGCCGACTGCACCCGGTCGACCAGACGCGGCCCGGCGACCGTGAGCCACGCCCCGAACACCACCAGCGCGACGGCGCAGAGCTTGGACAGCCAGCCGCCCGACGGTCCGTCGGCGATCACCACCGCGGCGTAGTCGCCGAACGAGGCGGCGACCATCGCGCCCACGACSACGATCGCSGTGAGGTACCCGAGCCACGCGGCGACCCCCACCACGCGGCGGCTGCGGTAGCCGTGCTGCAGGTACACGATCAGCCCGCCGGAGGACGGCCAGCGCATGGCGAACTTCACCAGCGTGTAGCCCAGCGTGGCCGACATCGCCCCGGCCAGCAGGAACGAGAGCCACACCGCGGACCCGGCGACCTCGCCGGCCTGCCCGAGGAGCGCGAAGATCCCCGCGCCGACCATCGCACCCACCCCGAGCACGACGGCACCCCGCACGCTCAGCTGCGCGTTCGCCGCCGGAGCGGGATCGGACATGGACTCTCCCTCGGGTGCTACAGCCGTGCCGCGGTCGGCACGCTCGACCCTAGCCGCGCCGGTGGGAGCCGCGGAGGGGTATGGCTGGTCAGCCGAGCCCGAACACGGCCGGCGGCGCGACGGCCCCGGCCAGGGTGAGCTGCGCGGAGTACGTCCCGGCACCGGGAGCGGGCAGCCCGGCCGGGCAGCCCTCCGCCGACCGGACCCGGTTCCAGGCGAACGGTGTGGTGTCGTTGCCGCCGCCGGGCAGCAGCAGGGTGCGGGACTCCGTGCCGGGGACGATGCAGTCGCGGTTCGACCAGACGCGGTCGGCGCCGGAGGTGATGACGATCTCGCGCTGGGCCTCGCCGGCGTCGACCAGGCAGGGGTCGCTGCCCGTGTTGGTGATCGACACCGTGAACGTCGCGCTCACCCCGGCGGCGTAGGACTCGGCGTCCGGCGTCATGGCGACGACGAGCCCCGTCGCGTCGCAGTCGGCGACCCCGGAGTCGTCGGTGGTGGGCGTGGTGCTCGGCTGGGCCTCGGCCGGAGCGGACTGCGCCGGCGACGACGTCTGGGCGGCGGGGGCGCCGTCCCCGTCGTCGCCACCGCGGCCGGCCACCAGCCACACGACGACGAGGATCACCAGCAGCGGGATGCCCAGCACGACGAACCGACGCACCCAGTAGACCCGGCCCGGGAGTCGTCGCGACTCGCTCATGCGTCCTCCGGCCGATCTCGGGTGCACCGCGTGACATCGCGGCGCGACCACCGTAGAGGCACGGCCTGCCGGGCGCCCGGCCGACGCGCGGGGCCGCTCGGAGTGCGAGACGCACGATCGCCCGGCCCGGCGCCCGCCACGACGACGAGGCGGACGACGACGCGGGTCGGGGTCACCTGAGGCAGGATGCTGCGGTGCCGCCGTCCCCCGCCGAGCTGCGCGAGCCGGTGCTCGCGTGGTTCGACGAGCACGCGCGCGACCTGCCGTGGCGGGCGGCCGACCGGACGGCGTACGGCGTCCTGGTCAGCGAGGTCATGCTGCAGCAGACGCCGGTCGTCCGGGTCGAGCCGGCGTGGCGCGCGTGGATGGCGCGGTGGCCGACTCCCGCGGACCTGGCCGCAGCGTCGACCGGGGACGTGCTGCGCGCCTGGGACCGCCTGGGCTACCCACGGCGCGCGCTGCGGCTGCAGGAGTGCGCTCGGGCGGTCGTGGAGCGGCACGGCGGCGAGGTGCCGGCTGACGAGGGCGCCCTGCGCGAGCTCCCCGGGATCGGCTCCTACACGGCGGCCGCGGTGCTGGCGTTCGCGTACGGCAAGCGGTCGGTCGTGCTCGACACCAACGTTCGGCGCGTGCTGGCCCGAACGGTCGACGGAGTCGCGCTGCCGGCCCCGAGCCAGACGGTGGGTGAGGTCCGCCGCGCGACGGCGTACGTCCCCGACGACGACGCGACGGCCGCCCGCTGGGCCGCGGCGTCGATGGAGCTCGGCGCGCTCGTCTGCTCCGCCCGCTCGCCGCGCTGCGACGCGTGCCCGGTCCGGGACGTGTGCGCCTGGTACGCCGCCGGCCGCCCCGCCGACGAGCACACCGGCCGGCGGCGGACCCAGACGTTCGAGGGCACCGACCGGCAGGTGCGGGGACGCGTCATGGCCCTGCTGCGCGAGGCCCTCGGCCCCGTCCCGGCCGCCGCGGTCGACGCCGCCTGGCCCGACGCACGCCAGCTGGCGCGCTGCGTCGACAGCCTGGTCGCCGACGGGCTGGTCACGCGCGTCCCGGCCGTGAGCGACGAGGACCCCCCGTCCTACCGGCTGCCGTCCTGACCGCGTGACTGCCGGCGCTCCCACTGCTCCTTGGTGATCTCGTACTTCGGTCCGCCGAGCTCGGAGCCCTCGACGGCGAGCATGTCGTCCGGGGTGGCCAGGATCTCCGTCACCGTCATGTCGACCTTCTCCATCACCTTCTGCGACGCGAGGTTCAGGGACATCGTCGCGCCCCAGACCACGCGCACGTCGAGCTCGGAGAACGCCTTGCCGACCAGCGCGGACGCGACCTCGGTGGCATACCCCTTGCCCCACGCCTCCTGGCGCAGCCGGTACCCGAGCTCGACCTCGTCCAGCGGGCCCTCCCGTTCGGGTCGCAGGCAGAACCACCCGACGAACGCGCCCCCGTCCTTCTCCTGAGCCGCGAACAGCCCGAAGCGGCCTTCCCACCTCTCGTAGCCCGCGAGGATGCTCGGCAGGACCAGGTCACGGACGAACTCCGGCGCGGTCGGCTCGCCCCCGGACAGGAAGCGCATCACCGCCGGGTCGCTGTCCAGCTCGATCAGGAGGTCGGCCTCGTCGGCCGTGAAGGGACGCAGGACCAGGCGATCGGTCGCCAGATAGGTGCTCACGCGGCAAGCCTGCCCGAGCGGCACGAGACGGCCCAGGCTTTTCCGCCGCCGCGCGCGACTCCCGCTCACGACGACCCCGCATGGGAGCATGCGTCATGGCGAGCGCCCCCGACGACCTGCACCGGACGCGCTGATGCGACTCCTCGAGCTCCCGGCGCACGACATCACCTCGTTCGACAGCGCCGGCGTCGTGATGCAGCTCCTCCCCGCGGTCGGCGGGACCTCGGTGCACGTGGCCCGCCTCGCAGCGGGCGGCACGCTCGGCCGGCACCCGGCCGTGCGCCGGCAGCTCTTCGCGGTCGTCGCGGGCGAGGGCGAGATCCAGGTCGACGACGAGCCGCGCCGGCACGTCGGTCCGGGCACGCTCGTCCTGTGGGAGCCGGGCGAGTCGCACCAGACGTGGGCGACGACCGACCTCTTGGCGGTGATCGTCGAGACCACCGACGAGGTGGACCTGACGCACCACCCCGAGGTCAGTCGAGGTTGATCAGCATCCGCGTGTTGCCCAGGGTGTTCGGCTTCACGCGCGCGAGGTCCAGGAACTCGGCGACGCCGTCGTCGTGCGAGCGCAGCAGCTCGAGGTAGACGTCGGGCGTCACGGGCGTGCCCTCGATGACGTGGAACCCGTGCGACTCGAAGAAGGCGACCTCGAAGGTCAGGCAGAAGACCCGTCGCAGGCCCATCTCCCGGGCACGCTCGAGCAGCGCGTCCAGCAGCGCGTGACCCACGCCGGCGCCGCGCCAGCCGCGGTCGGCGGCCAGCGTGCGGATCTCCGCGAGGTCCTGCCACATGACGTGCAGGGCGCCGCAGCCGATGACGGTCCCGTCGTCGGCCTCGACGACCAGGAACTCCTGCACGGCCTCGTAGTACCCGACCCACTCCTTGGCCAGGAGGATCCGCTCCTGGGCGTAGGGCTCGACGAGGGCGCGGATGGCGCGGACGTCGGCCGGCAGGGCGGGGCGGACACGGAAGGACATCGGGCCAACCTACTGGCGAGGTCGGCCCGGACCGCGGAACGGCCCGGCCCACGAGACGGGCGCGTGACCGCGGTCAGACCCGCGTGCGCATCCGGCCCCGGTGGGGCGGCTCGGCCGCCTCGAGGAGCCCGGTCGCCGTGATCTCGTCGACCACGAGGTCGGTGACCACCCCGGCGCGCAGACCGGCGAGCAGCGGCGCGACCTTGTTGTCGCCGGCGACGACGCAGACGCGCCGCGGGATCCGCTGGAGCTCGACGGGGGTCGGCCCGGTGGCCCGCTCGTTGAGGTGCACGTCCTGCCAGGACCCGTCGGCGCGCAGGAACACCGTGCACACGTCGCCCACGACGCCCTCGTCGTGCAGGTTCTTGACGTCGGCGTCGTCGAGGTACCCGGCCGAGTAGACGTGCGACGGGACGGCACCGGCGACGGCCCCGACCGAGAACACGGCGATGTCGGCCCGCCGCTGCATGTCGAGCACCCGGCGGACGGACCGCTCGCGCCACATCGCGGCCTTGGTGTCGGGGTAGTCGAAGAACGCGGGCACCGAGAAGTGGTGCACGGCGGCGGCGAACGCGGTGCCGAACGTCGAGATGAGGTCGCTGGCGTACTCGATCCCGCTCGTGCGCATGTTCGCGGCGCCGTTCAGCTGGACGACCGCGGACCCCCGGGTCGGCTTCGGCGCGAGGTACCGGGACACGGAGGCCAGGGTGGTGCCCCAGGCGACGCCGAGCACCATGTCGGAGTCGAACCACGAGGACAGCAGCCTGGCGGCCGTGATGGAGACCTGGTCGAGGCGCTCGATGTGGCTGGCGGAGTCCGGCACGGGGACGACGTACGTGTCGATGCCGAACGTCGCGGCGATGGTGCGGCCGAGCCCGGGTGCACGGGTGCTCGCGGGCCGGAGCGTGATCTCGACCAGCCCGGACTGCCGCGCGCGCTTGATCAGGCGGGAGACGGTCGACCGCGAGGTGCCGAGGTGGCGGGCGATGACCTCCATCTTGATGTCCTGCAGGTAGTACATGGACGCCGCCCGGAGGACGTCCTGCTCCCGTTCGATGTACATCGGCGCCCCCTCCAGTACGCGGACGAAAGTTGCACGTTTGTGCAGCCAGGTTGCGCGTTCGTTCGCCTGGTGACGACGATAGCGAGCAAGCCCGTACCGGGCGAGTGGGACAACGCGGACAACAGAACCACCGGGGGTACACGGATGAGGACGGCGCCGCTGACGGCCCAGGCACGACAGGACGCACTCGACGCCATGCGCGTCAGTGGGGAGCGAGGGAACGAGCTCGACGTCCTGGTCATCGGAGGCGGCGTCACCGGCGCTGGGATCGCCCTCGATGCCGTGAGCCGAGGACTCTCCACCGCGATCGTCGAGGCCCAGGACTGGGCGAGCGGCACCTCGAGCCGCTCGAGCAAGCTCGTGCACGGCGGCCTGCGCTATCTGCAGATGCTCGACTTCCACCTGGTGCGCGAGGCGCTCACCGAGCGTGACCTGCTGATCAACCGCCTCGCGCCGCACCTGGTCAAGCCCGTCAGCTTCCTGTACCCGCTGGAGAACCGCGTCTGGGAGCGTGCCTATGTCGGCGCCGGCGTGGCCCTGTACGACACCCTCGCCTCGGTCACCGGCTCGAGGCGCGCCCTCCCGATCCACCGCCACCTGACCCGCAAGGGCATGGAGCGCCTGTTCCCCGACCTGCGGCACGACGCCGCGATCGGCGCGGTCCGGTACTGGGACGCGAGCGTCGACGACGCCCGTCTCGTCGAGACCCTGGTCCGCACCGCCGTCAGCTACGGCGCGTACGCCGCGACCCGCACGCAGGTGCTCGACCTGCAGACGACGACCGGCGGTGCGGTCACCGGCGCCGAGGTCATGGACCTGGAGACCGGCGAGCGGATCGACGTCCGCGCCCGGGCCGTCATCAACGCCACCGGCGTCTGGACCGAGCAGACCGAGTCGCTCGCCGGGGCCGAGGGTGGCCTGCGCGTGCTGGCCAGCAAGGGCGTGCACATCGTCGTGCCGCGCAGCCGGATCGCCGGCGACGTCGGGCTGATCCTGCAGACCGAGAAGTCGGTGCTGTTCATCATCCCGTGGTCGCGGTACTGGGTCATCGGCACCACGGACACACCGTGGGAGCAGGAGCTCATCCACCCGGTCGCCACCGCCGCGGACATCGACTACGTCATCGAGCACGCCAACGCGGTGCTGTCGCGGCCCATCACGCGCGAGGACATCATCGGCACCTGGGCCGGCCTGCGCCCGCTGCTGCAGCCGCAGGTCAAGGCGGGCACCAGCAGCGCGAAGGTGTCGCGCGAGCACACTGTCGCCTCCCCCGCGCCGGGCTTCACGGTCATCGCCGGCGGCAAGCTGACCACCTACCGCGTGATGGCCAAGGACGCGGTCGACTTCGCCATCGGCAGCCGGGCCACCAGCCTGCCGTCCATCACGCACGACCTCCCGCTGGTCGGCGCCGAGGGGCTGCAGGTGTTCCAGCGGCAGGCCCGGGCGATCAGCCACAAGTACGGGTGGAGCCGGCCCCGCATGGACCACCTCCTGCACCGGTACGGGTCGCTGCTGGGCGAGCTCATCGACCTGGTCGACGCCGACCCGGCGCTGGCCGAGCCGCTGAAGAACGCCGACGCGTACATCGGCGCGGAGATCGTCTACGCGGCCAGCCACGAGGGCGCCCTGCACCTGGACGACGTGCTGATGCACCGGACCCGGCTCAACTACGAGCAGGTGGACAAGGGTGTCGGCGCGCTCGAGGAGATCGCGGACCTCGTCGCCCCGGTCCTCGGCTGGGACGCCCACAAGCGCAGCCAGGAGATCGAGGCGTACCGGGCCCGGTGCGAGGCGGAGGACGCAGCCGCGCAGGAGCAGGACGACGTCGAGGCAGTGAAGGCGCGACTCCGCGCGGCCGACCTGTCGCCGATGGTCCCCGAGGGGACCTGAGCACCACCTCAAGACTCCCCGCGGTCCTCCGCGGGGCGCACGTGACAACGACGTCCGTCAGAAAGGGTCGACAGTGGACTACACAATGGGAGAGGTCTTCCTCTCCGAGGTTCTCGGGACCGGCATGCTGGTGCTGCTCGGTACCGGCGTCGTCGCGAACGTCATCCTGCCGAAGAACAAGGGCTTCGACGGTGGCTGGCTGCTCATCAACTTCGGATGGGGCCTCGCGGTCTTCGCTGGTGTCTACACCGCCTTCAAGTCGGGTGCACACCTCAACCCTGCGGTGACCATCGGCATCTGGGCGAGCGGGGCGGCGGACTTCGCGCCGGGTGTTCCCGTGACAGCGGCCAACGGCTTCCTGTACGTCACAGCCCAGATGGCCGGAGCGGCCCTGGGTGCACTGTTCTGCTTCATCGCCTACAAGAAGCACTTCGACGAGGACGCCGACGGCGCCACCAAGCTCGCAGTCTTCTCGACCGGCCCGGCGATCCGCTCGTACGCGTGGAACTTCATCACGGAGGTCATCGGCACGTTCGTGCTGGTCTTCGTCATCCTGGCGTTCGGCAAGACGCCCTCGGGTCTCGGCCCGCTCGCCGTCGCCCTGCTCGTCGTCGGCATCGGCGCCAGCCTCGGTGGCCCCACCGGCTACGCCATCAACCCTGCACGTGACCTCGGCCCCCGTATCGCACACGCCCTCCTGCCCATCCGGGGCAAGGGCTCCAGCGACTGGGCGTACTCCTGGGTCCCGGTCTTCGGCCCGCTCGTCGGTGGCGTCATCGGCGGACTCGTCGCGCACGCCTACATCGGCTGAGACCGAGCACCCGCACCACCCGTCGTCCCGTCCGGACGGCGCCACCAACCCCCCGGTGAGCGCCGTCCGGATCCCCAGAACCACCCGGAGGAATCTTCACCATGCCCGACACCAAGTACGTCCTTGCCATCGACCAGGGCACCACGAGCTCCCGAGCGATCGTCTTCGACCACTCCGGCCAGATCGTCGAGACCGGGCAGATCGAGCACGAGCAGATCTTCCCGCGCGCCGGCTGGGTCGAGCACAACGCCGAGGAGATCTGGAAGAACGTCCGTGAGGTGGTCGGTCTCGCGCTGACCCGTGCCAACCTCACGTACAAGGACCTCGCCGCGGTCGGCATCACCAACCAGCGCGAGACGGCCGTCGTCTGGGACCGGACCACCGGCAAGCCCGTCTACAACGCGATCGTCTGGCAGGACACGCGCACGCAGAAGATCGCCGACGAGCTGGGGGCGCTCGGGGGCGGCGCAGACCGCTACAAGGCCAAGGTCGGCCTGCCGCTGGCCACCTACTTCTCGGGCCCGAAGGTCAAGTGGATCCTCGACAACGTCGAGGGTGCCCGGGCCAAGGCGGAGGCCGGTGACCTGGCGTTCGGCAACACCGACTCGTGGGTGCTGTGGAACATGACCGGCGGGGTCGACGGTGGCGTGCACGTCACGGACCCGACCAACGCCTCGCGCACCATGCTCATGGACCTCGAGACGCTGACGTGGGACGCGGACATCGCCGCGGACATGGGCATCCCGCTGTCGATGCTCCCCGAGATCAAGTCGTCGTCCGAGGTGTACGGCACCGGCCGCGAGGGCGGCATGGTCCCGGGCGTCCCGATCGCCGGCATCCTCGGCGACCAGCAGGCGGCCACGTTCGGGCAGGCGTGCTTCGAGGTCGGCATGGCCAAGAACACCTACGGCACCGGCAACTTCATGCTCATCAACACGGGCACGTCGCCGGTCCCGTCGAAGAACGGCCTGCTGACGACGGTCTGCTACAAGATCGGCGACCAGCCGACCGTGTACGCGCTCGAGGGCTCGATCGCGGTGAGCGGCTCGCTGATCCAGTGGCTGCGCGACAACCTCGGGCTGATCTCGACGGCGCCGGAGATCGAGGAGCTGGCCAAGACCGTCGACGACAACGGCGGCGCCTACTTCGTGCCGGCGTTCTCGGGCCTGTTCGCGCCGTACTGGCGTTCCGACGCACGTGGCGCCCTCGTCGGCCTCACGCGGTACGTCAACAAGGGGCACATCGCCCGGGCCGCGCTCGAGGCGACGGCGTTCCAGACCCGCGAGGTGCTGGACGCGATGAATGCCGACTCGGGCGTCAACCTGACCGAGCTCAAGGTCGATGGAGGCATGGTCCAGGACGAGCTGCTCATGCAGTTCCAGGCGGACATCCTCGGCGTCCCCGTGGTCCGGCCGAAGGTGGCGGAGACCACCGCCCTGGGCGCGGCCTACGCGGCCGGCATCGCCGTCGGGTTCTGGAGCGGCGAGCAGGACGTCATCGACAACTGGGCCGAGGACAAGCGCTGGGAGCCGGCGATGGCCGACGACGAGCGGGACCGTCAGTACCGGAACTGGAAGAAGGCCGTCACCAAGACCTTCGACTGGGTGGACGACGACGTGAGCTGATCGTCCGATCGACGGGCGAGGGCCGGGGCGCGACGAGGCACCCCGGCCCTCGTCGCGTCAGTCCTCGTCCGATGCGGCGTGCACGCCGTGCGCCGCATGGGCGCCGGTGTGCGTGCCCTCGGGCACCACGTCGACGGCGGCTTCGGCCGTGTGTGCGCCGGTCTTGTCGAGCGCGGCGCCCTCGATGTCGACGTTGGGGATGATCCGGTCGAGCCAGCGCGGCAGCCACCAGGCGGACTTCCCCAGCAGGGTCATCGCCGCCGGGATCATGGTCATCCGGACCACGAGGGCGTCGAAGAGGATGCCGATGGCCAGCGCGAACGCGATCGGGCCGATCTGCGCGGAGCCGCTGAACACGAAGCTCGAGAACACCGAGATCATGATCAGCGCGGCAGCCAGCACCACGCGGGCGCCGTGGGCGAACCCGAGCCGGACCGACGTGGTCGGGTCGGCGCCGTGCACGTGCTCCTCGCGCATCCGGGACACCAGGAAGACCTGGTAGTCCATGGCCAGCCCGAACAGCACGCCCACCAGCAGGATCGGCAGGAAGCTGAGCAGCGGGCCCGTCGAGTCGACGTTGAACACGCTCGACAGCCAGCCCCACTGGAACACCGCGGTCGTCGCGCCGAACGCCGCCGCGATGGTCAGCAGGAAGCCGAGCACCGCGGTGACGGGCACCAGCAGCGACCGGAACGCGACGAGCAGCAGCACGATCGCCAGCCCGACGACGATGAGCAGGAACAGCGGGAAGGCGTCGGCCAGCTTCTGCGTGATGTCGATGTTCGCCGCCGAGGCGCCCGTGACCCACAGCTGCGTGCCGGTGGACTCCTCGAGCTCCGGGCGGGCGTCGCGGATGGCGTGGACCAGGTCCGCGGTGACAACCGAGTCCGGCGCGCCCGTCGGGATGACGACGACCAGCGCGGCCTCCGCACCCTCGGTGGCACCCGGTGCGGCGATCGGCGCCGCGTAGGCCACGTTCGGCAGGGCCGCGACCGTCGTCGTGACCTCCACGACCGCGCTCGACAGCGCGGACGGGTCGTCCTTGGCGTCGACCAGGACGACGAGCGGGCCGTTGAAGCCCGGGCCGAAGCCCTCGGCCAGCATCTCGAACGCCTGGCGGTCGCCCGAGCCCTCGGGCTCCCGGCCGGCGTCGGGCAGGCCGAGGCGCAGGCTCAGCGCCGGGATGGCGATCGTGAGCAGCACGACCGCACCGACGAGCAGGGTGATGATCGGGTGCGTCGTGACCAGCGTGCCCCAGCGGTTGCGCGCCGCGCGGGAGTGCTCGGCCTGCCGCATCGCGCGGCCCCGCGGCCGCAGCCGCTCGCCGGCGAAGCCCATGAGCGCGGGGAGCAGCGTGACGGCGACGAGCACCGCGACGACGACGGTCCCGGCGGCGGCCAGGCCCATGGCCGCCAGGAACGGGATCCCCGTGATCGTCAGGGCCGCGAGCGCGATGACCACGGTGGTGCCGGCGAACACGACGGCGCTGCCCGCGGTGCCGACGGCGTGCCCGGCCGACTGGAGCGGGTCCATCCCGTCGGCCAGCTGCTGGCGGTGCCGGGACAGCAGGAACAGGGCGTAGTCGATGCCGACGGCCAGGCCGAGCATGAGCGCGAGCGTGAGCGTCGACGACGAGATCTCCGTGATCCCGGACAGCGAGAGCACGCCCGCGACGCCGATGCCGACGCCCAGCAGGGCGGTGAGGATCGGCATGCCGGCGGCGAGCAGCGACCCGAACGTCACCACGAGCACCACGAGGGCGACGACGAGCCCCAGCGCCTCGGTCGGACCCGCCAGCTTCAGCGGTTCGGTGAACGGCCCACCCGCCAGGGC
>NZ_JBFULZ010000113.1:0-13124 GCF_054049635.1 Cellulomonas sp. P5_C6
CCGCCGACCCCGGTCCCCGCGCCGCCCGTGCCGACGCCTCCCATCCCCACGCCGCCGCCGGTCCCCGACCCCGGCCCGCTCCCGGCTCCGCCCGCGCCCGCACCGCAGCCGTGACCACGGTGCCGTCGTGCTGTCCCTCGCGCCGCCCTATCCCGTCGTGGACGGGTACGCCCTGCTGCCCGACCACGCCGACCCCGGCCTCTGGTACGTCCTGCCGTCCGCACCGCAGCTCGCGGTGCACGACGGCATCCCCGCCCTCTCGCTGACGCAGTACCTGGGCGGCGGCACGGGCGCCGCCACGGTGTCCGGCGGGATCCTGTCGCTCACCACGCAGCTGATGGTGCCGCCCGACGTGCTCGAGGCCCTGCCCGCTCGACTCGCGGACGTGCGCGGGGTCCACGGCACCGGGCTGCGCGTGGTGCCCGCGCCGCTGGAGACCGGCTCGGTCGAGCTGGTGGTCCTCGGGCAGACGAGCACGCCCCCGAAGGAGGGGTCGGCAGCGCCCGGCGGCACGTTCGACGTCCGGTTCGCCGGCGGCGGCCGCCCGTCGATGGGCGCGACGATGGACGCCACGTTCCAGCTGGTGCTCAACGAGGCGGCGGCGGAGATGATCGGCGCCTGCCTCGACCTGCCCGAGCAGCCCGTCATCGTCACGTACGCGATGACGTTCGCGGCCCTCCGCCCGGCGTTCACCATCGACATCCACGCCGACTGGGCGAAGGTCTACTCGTCGCTGAAGACCAAGCTGACGACCAACGCCTGGTACGTCGCCGCCGACGTCGAGACCGCGATCTCGAAGGCGTTCGAGGACTCGGGCATCCGGATCGACACCGTGGTCGAGGGCACGGGCGAGGGCGCCGCCGCGGCCGCGGAGCGGACCCGCACCCAGCTCACCGACTGGGTGCTGGACAAGCTGTTCCAGCCGATGATCCCGCCGCCCAGCACGGGCGAGCAGATCGCCGCGGTGGTCGACGACGTGGTGTCCAGCCTGAGCCGCGCGATCATCCCGGGGGCGTCGTTCCGGCTCAAGGAGGTCGACGAGAGCTCGGTCCGGCGCATGGACCTGCGCGCCCGCGAGCGCGTCGCCGAGGTCCGGGACCTGCGGCCGCAGGGCACGCTGGGCGGCCTGCTGAACGCGCTGCGGCTGGACGAGAAGGGCAAGGTCCGCCCGACCTGGCCCGCCGTGCGGCAGCACCTGGTGCAGGAGGTGGAGCTCAGCGGGTTCCCGCGGCTCGAGGTGGGCGTGGAGGTGGTGGACCGGTTCGCCTCCGACCGCCTGCGGTCGGTGCAGGTCGAGGTCGCGCGCACGCCGCTGGATGCCGCTGCGCAGCCGACGGTCGATGCCGAGCTGACGTTCACGGCCCCCGGGCAGCACAAGGACTGGGTGGTGAACCTGCTCGAGGAGGCGCAGCGCGAGACGGTGTGGGACCGCCCGTACGTCTACCGCGTGTCCGCCGACTTCGACCCGTCCTCGCCGGTGCGCCCGCCCGGCGCTGCGGTCTCGGCCTGGCGCACCCGGCAGTCGACGGACCTGGTGGTGGACCCGCGCGAGGCGTACGCGGTGACCGACGTGACGGTGACCGTGGCGCCCCTGTTCTCGTTCGCGCTCTTCCCGGCGGTGACCGTCGAGCTGCACCCGGGGTCGGCGTCGGACGCCCCGGCGACAGCCCGCGTGCAGCTCGACGCGCAGAACCCCCTGCAGCACTGGCTCTTCGCGTCGCTGCCCGACGACGTGAGCTACTCCTGGCGCACCACCTACCACCGCCCGCAGGAGGCCGGCGGTGACGTGGTCTCGCCGTGGTCGTCGGCGATCGAGCCGTTCTGCTCGCTGCCCGACCCGATGCCCGAGAAGCTCACGGTCACGTTCTTCGTCGACCTGCCCTGGGCCGAGCTCGCCGCTGCCCTGCTGCAGGTCCGGTACGAGGACGAGGCCGCCAGGGTGCGGTACCCGGAGGAGACGATCCGGCTGGGCGCGGACACCCCGAACATCAGCCGCACGTACTCGATCACCGCCGGCGGGTCGCGGTCGGTGGCGTACCGGCTGACCCTGCAGCCCCTGGTCGGCGCCCTGGTGGACGGGTCCTGGCGGGCGGCGACGGACGACCGCGTGATCGTGGACCGCCGGCTGGTCGAGGAGCGCCAGGTCGTGGTCAAGGTGCTGGGCACGCTGGCGGAGCGCAAGCTGCTCCGGGCCGCCCTCCGGCTGGAGGTGCGCGACCCGGTGGACCAGCACGTGTGCGCCTCGGCGGACGTCACCCTCGTGCCCGGCACCGAGCAGTCGGCGGCGACGCCGTTCGTGTACCGGCTGGGCGACCCACCGGTGCGCCAGGTGTGGTGGCAGCTGACCACCGTCGACTCCAACGGCTTCGTGTCCGTGCAGCCGTGGGGGTCCGGCACGAGCGACCTGCTCGTCGTCGACGTCCGCTCCGCGACGGTGAGCGGGTGACCCGGTGCTGAGCCTCGAGAAGCCGCCGACGAGCGTCGGCAACCTCACCGTCTTCGCGGACCACGCCGACCCCGCGCAGTTCTACTACGCCGCCCCCGAGCCGACGATCGCGCGCACCGGCGGCCAGCCGATGTTCGACCTGTTCACGTACGCCGTCGAGCTGGCGCAGTCCCCGCTGAAGGGCACGACGATCCCGGCGGAGCTGGGCGCCGGGTTCCTCACCATGGGCGTCGAGTGCACGCTGACCACCGCCCAGCACGCCGCCGCCGTGCAGAAGCTGGCCGGCCTGCTCGACCGCGACCCGGACACCGTCTCCCTGTCCGCCATCCCCTACGTCCGGGGGTCCGTCTCGGTCATCGCGCTCGACCTGGCGACGGTCGTCCCGCCCGGCGGCCCGACGATCACCCCGGGCCGGCCACGGTTCGTCGAGAGCATGGTGGGCGGCGGGACGCCGTCCCTGCTGGGCGGGCTGCGCTCGATCTTCTCGTTCGGCCTGAGCCAGGACGGCGCCACCTTCCTCGAGGCGCTGTTCGCGGACGGCGCGGCACCGATCGGCGTGGTCTACGACCTCACGTTCCTCGGGCTGCGGCCCAGCGTGCAGGCGCACGTGCACGCCGACGTCTCGCAGGTCTACCGCGAGCTCGGCGGCTCCGCGTCGGTGGGCTGCCCGTACATCCGTGCCGAGGTCGAGGGGACGCTGAGCGACCTGGTGCAGAAGGGCGTCGTGACCGTCGAGCTCACGTCGCAGGCCATGGGCGAGGAGGCGCAGCGGAGCAAGGAGCTGGCGCTGTCCCTGTTCAAGGACAAGATCATCCAGGAGCTCTACCAGCCGTCCCCGGGCATCCCGAACCTCACGATGCCCGCCATCCCCGGGATGCCGCCCGCGCAGGCACCGAAGACCTCGATCGTCACCCTGTCCCTCAAGGCGAAGAAGGCGGAGGAGCTGCGGGTCGTCGACTACGACTTCTCCGAGCGCTCGCCCGAGGAGCGCACGCACGCGCCGCAGGGGTTCCTGGCCACGCTGCTGACCAAGGAGGAGGTGGCCGCGCGGACGCACAAGGTGGACCTGGCCAGCGACTTCTTCGAGCTGCTCGAGGTGCTGGTCACGGGCCCGTCGGCCGAGGAGATGGCGGCGCTGTCCCTGACCAGCGTGACGGTGGACCTGGTGTACGGGAAGCCCGGCGGCGCGGTCCCGCCGGAGACGGGCAGCCTCGTGTTCCGCCCGGGAGGGCCGACGGACCTGACCTGGGCGGTGCGACGCAAGGGCCGCCCGACGCTGTCGTACACCGCGGCCGTCACGTACGAGTTCACGCGGTCCGGGTCGGTGGACGCCACGTCGCTCACGTACTCGACGGGTCGGCGGCCCGAGAGCGGACGCACCCTGTCCGTCCGGCCGTACGACGACCTCGGCGTGCTCGACGTCGAGGTGGACACCGGCCACCTGGGCTCCGGCGTGCAGGACGTGGACGTGACGCTCGACTACCTCGACAAGGCGACCGGGTTCACCGCCCACCAGCAGATGCGCCTCGCGGTGGACCCCGTCACGCCTCTCGAGCAGCGCCGCTGGCAGGTCCGCACCGGCCCGGACGCCGACCGGCACTACACGGCCGCGGCGGTGCTCACGTTCGACGACGCCAGCGCGCTCACGCTGCCGCCCGTGGTCACGGACGACTCCCTGCTGCGGGTGGACGGTCCGTTCCACGGCACGAGGTCGCTGCTCGTCCAGCCGAACGTCACCACGGAGGACGTCTCCTCGGTGACCGTCGAGGTCACCTACGACGACGACGCCGCCGGGTACCACCGCCGATTCACGCGCACGCTCGGCCCCACTCCCCTGCCGCCGCCCGTCGACGGTCAGGCCGCGCCGCCCCCCGTCCCCGTCGCGCTGCGCTGGCAGCCGGTCACCCTGAGCTGGCCGGTGCTCGACGCGGCCGCGCAGGAGATCCGGTACCGCGTGACCACCGCGGCGGGGGGCGTCATCGACACCACCGACTGGGAGAAGACCACCGACCCGTCGATCCTGGTGGGCAGCACCGGCAGCCGGATGCGGACCGTCGAGGTGCGCCTGGTCGGTCCCCCGCTCGCCGAGGCCGGGCTGGACGCGGTCCAGGTGCGCGTGGCCGTCGCCGGCGCCCCGGACGACACCGCCGCCAGCGCATTCTTCGACCCCACCACGGCGGTCGCGCAGACGCTCAGCCTCGCCGCCGGCCCGGACGCACCGGCGGGCTTCCGCTCGCAGACCACGAGCTTCCGGGCCGACGGCACCCAACGCCAGTCCGCCTGGACCGACAGCACCGGACCGTTCATCGCGGTCTCCACCCGCACGGTCTGACCCAAGGAGAGACGCCATGCTGAACCTCGAGAGCAGGATGGAGATCCTCGGCATCACGGTGCTCGCGGACGCCGACAACCCCAAGGCCTTCTACTACCTGCCGGCCAACCCGCACATCAGCCGCGACGCCAACGGCCCGCTGTTCGACCTCTACGCGTTCCGCAAGGGCGGCGACGCCTCCGAGGCCTACGCGGGCGGGTTCCTCGCGATGACGGTCGACGTGGGCCTGGGCGGCCTGTACGGCTCGATCCTGTCCAAGCTCAGGGCCCGCGCGGGCGACGACGTGACCCTGACCAGCGTGCCGTACTCCAGCGGGACCGTCCGGGTGGTCGGCCTCCAGCCGGGCGCCGCGGCCGCGCCGGGAGCGCCCGTCGCCGCCGGACCCCGGTTCGTCGAGGAGGTCATGAGCTCCGGCACCGCCTCGCTGGACGGTGACAACCGGTCGATCATCTCGATGAGCCTGACCGAGGACGGCGCCGCGTTCTTCCTCGGCGTGCTCGGCTCCACCGCCAATGCCCTGCCGATCGGCGTCGTCTACGACCTCGAGTACGTCGGTCTGCTGCCCGCCTACAGCCTGAGCATCACCATCGACATGAAGTCGTCGTACGAGTTCATGGAGAAGCGGTTCACGGCCGGCACCGTCTTCTTCAAGGCCGACATCGACTCGATCACCGAGGAGCTCACCAAGAACCAGAGCATCACGATCAAGGAGACGGCCCGGCTGCTCGAGATGTCGACGCCCGAGGGCATGGCCGCCCGCCAGCGGCAGATCGCGGACCTCGTCGCGACGCTGTGCAGCGGCGCCCTGTTCCAGCCGACCCTGGTGCCCGGACAGCCCGCCGTCGCCGGCAACCTCATGGTGGCCACGCAGCCGAACCCGCCCCTGTCGACGACAGGAACGACGACGGGAACGACGACCGGAACGACGACGGGGACGACGACCACGGGCACGACCGGCACCACCACCGGCACCACGGGAACCACCACCGGCACCACGGGAACCACCACCACCGGGACGACCACCACCGGCACGACGACCGGAACGACCACCGGCACGACCGGGACGACGACCGGCACCACCACGGGGACAACCGGTACCACCACCGGCACGACGGGAACGACCACGGGCACGACCGGCACCACGGGGACCACCGGCACCCCGACCGGCACCACGACTGCGACCACCACGCCGAAGAAGGAGGACCCGCCGCCCCCGCTCGAGGACCACTCGGCCACCCCGACGACGACCACGGCGACCACCAAGCCCGCGACCACCACCACGCAGCCGGTCACCAAGCCCGCCACGACGACCACCCAGCCGGCGACGACCAAGCCGGGCACCCAGCAGACCGCCACCACGCCGGGCACGCAGGCGCCGGCGTCGGGCGCCACGGAGGTCTGGGACAAGATGGGCCGCCCGCAGGTGGCCTTCGCCATGAAGTCGGTCAGCCAGACGGAACGCAAGACGATCACCTACAACCTCGAGCAGGTCACCGCGCAGGCCCGGCACGTGGCCCCGCAGGGTCACCTGGGGACCATGGGCAGCCTGGGCGAGCTGGCACAGCGGGTGCACGTCATCGACCTGAACAACCCGTTCTTCGAGCGGCTGCCCATCCACGTCGACTGCGCGGACGTCGACTTCGCGGCGCAGGGCGTCAACCAGATGACGGTCGAGATCCGGTACGGCCAACGGCCCGACGGCACCAAGCCGAAGGACACCGCGTCGGCGATCTTGCGGACGTCGACGGACGTCAAGGACCTCGAGTTCTTCGTGGACGACAAGCGCGACCTGTCGTACGAGTACCGGCTGATCATCGACTACAAGGCGGACTTCGGCGTGGGCGTGCGCCAGACGCACGTCGAAGGGCCGTGGACCACGACCGAGCTGCGCAGCCTGTCCGTGCATCCCCGCTGGCTCGGCGTCATGGTCCCCGCGATGGTGCAGCTGGCGCCCAACACCCCCGACGACATCACGGAGGTCCAGGTGGCCGTCCGCTACCAACGGCCGGACGCGGGGGTCGACGACGGCGCGCAGATCCGGCTGGGCCCCGACCACCGCAGCGAGCTGGTGAACCTGCGGCTCGTCGCGGCCGGCGACCAGGTCACGTTCACGCCCACGGTCTTCTACGCGGACGGCTCCCGCGAGGACCTCGCGCCCGTCGTCCTGCCGAACTCGCAGGCCGAGGACGCGCTGGTGGTCGCCGTGCCGAAGGCCGACCGGGTGGACGGCGACGTCATCCTGGTCGACGCCCTCGGCGAGCTCGCGCGCGTCGTCGTGGACCTGCAGGTGGCGCAGAAAGGCAAGGTCGTCGAGTCGACGAGCCTCGAGCTCTCCGGCGCGGCCGGCCGCACGCCCTGGTCGGTCAGGCTGCCCGAGCGGGACGTCCCGGCGACCGTCCGCTGGCGCCAGCGCCTCACGTACGCGGACGGCGGGGTCGAGACCGGCGAGTGGGTGGACGCCACGACCCCGGCGATCGTCGCCGGCATCCCGGCCGAGGGCGTGCTCAAGGTGGACGTCCGGTACATCGGCCCGCTGCCCTCCCAGCTGGGCCTGGCCGGGGTCGTCGTCGCCCTCTCCTACGCCGACCCGGGCGGCGACGCGGCGTTCACGCAGAACGAGTCGCTGTTCTTCGACGACGCCGCCGCGGCCCAGCCGCAGGAGTGGCGGGCCCGGCTCAAGGACCGCTCCGCGCGCCGGTACAGCTGGTCGGTGACCTCGCTGCTCGCGGACGGCTCACAGGACTCCACGAAGCCCGCGACCGCCGACCAGGACCAGCTGTTCGTCGTCCCCCCGGCACCCAAGGTCCCGGTGACTCCGGTACCTCCGGTGACTCCGGTGGCGACGCCCACGCCGGTCGCGCCCCAGCCCGTGCCGCCGGACCCGGGCGGCACGCCGTGATCGACCTGGCCGCACCGCTCCTGGTGCCGGGCGCGGTCCGGGCGTGGCGCGACGACACCGACGCCGGCCGGGTCTGGGCGTGCGCCGCCGGGCCGCGGTGGGTGGTCGCCCCCGACGGCGGACCGGACGTCTCGCTGGTCCTGTACCGCCGCGGAACGGGACCCGTCGAGGGCGGCACCGCGACCCTCGGCGTCGACCTGGCGCTCACCGCCGCGGAGCGGGACGCCGTCGTCCGCGCGGCCACCCCGCCGGCCACCCGCGAGAGGCCGACCCCGCCGCCGCCGGTCCTCGCGCCGCCGGAGTGGCTGACCGGCACGGTCCGCATCGACCTCGCCGACGGGGTCACCGCCTCGACGGCACCCTCCCTGCTCGGGGACAACCGCGCGACCGTCGTGCTCACGCTCGACGCCACGTCGGCACCCGCCGTCGCCGCCGCCTGGGCCGCCGACCTGCCCGACGCGCACGCGGTCGCCGACCTGCAGGTCCGGGCGGTCCGGCGCTCGTCGGCCACGGCGTCCGGGCCCACGGTCACCGTCGCCGTGGACGTCGCCCATAGCACCGAGGAGCACCTGACGCTCGAGTCCGACCTGCACCTTCCGGCCGCCGCGCGTATCTCCCGCCTGTCCGACATCCACCTCTAGGCATCACAGCTCCGAGAGGACCCGCACCATGCTCAGCTTCTACGACAGCCTCACCGTCCCCGGCCTGGAGAGCGTCACCGTCTACCGCGACGACGAGGACGCGTGCCGCTTCTACGTCATGCCGTCCACGCCGCGCATGGCCCGGGACGACCAGGGGCAGCTCTTGCTGCAGCTGATGATCTACGCGCGYAACGTGGACACCCTGCCGCCGGAGGAGCTCGAGGCGCAGCGCGGCTGGATCGCGGCGTCCGTCGAGCTGCGGCTGACCGATGCGGAGATGGACCAGGTCCGGGCGTACCYCAAGGACGTCATCAACACCGGTCGGTTCCTGTGGTTCGCGCGCTTCTACTCGCTCGACCTCTCGCCGCGGGAGCCGAAGATCACGCTGCCCGCCGAGTGGATCTCGGGCGACGTCGCGCTCTCGATGCCCTCGCCGGGGGGCTCCAGCACCATCACGACGTCGAAGCCCTCGCTCATCGGGACCAACGTGGCCACCCTGGCCGGGGACCTGAGCCAGGACGCGTCCGAGCTGGCCCGGCAGGGGGTGCTCAAGGGCGGCCTGCCGATGGCCGTGAACTACACCAACCTCACGTTCGCGGCGCGCATCCCGTCGATCACGGTGCGCATCCACGGCGACCGCAGCTCGTTCATGCGCGAGGCGATCAACCGCTACCAGAACGTGCACGTCGAGCACACACGCACGACCGACGAGTACCTGGGCGGCCTCATCACCTTCACCTACGACTACTACCGGCGCTGGACGACGCCGGGGGTCACGATCACGCAGTTCCAGAACGACACGCAGTCCATCACGCTCGACATCGACGACTCGGACTTCCGGACCGACCCGGACTCGGTGGCCATCCGCGCCAAGTTCGAGGAGATGGCGATCAAGATCTTCACCGAGTCCGTGGTGCCGTCGATCATGAAGGGCGCCGAGGAGCAGATCAAGGCGGCCCGAGAGGCGATGGCCAAGGGCCAGGACCCCACCAAGCCGCCGCCGGAGATCTCCTGGCAGGAGATCACCTCGACCGTCACCGGCACGGTCGACATCACGTTCTCCAAGTCGGCCGTGGTGCAGATCGCCAAGAACCCGAACGGCGCGCTGGCCAAGGACCTGACGCCCGAGGAGATCACCAAGGCCGTCACGTACCTCGACCTGAGCGACCCGTACTTCAAGGAGCTCTTCCTGCGGGTGCACGCCAACGTCAACTTCGAGCAGGACCCGGTCTACGGGCTCAAGGTCAACGTCGAGTACGACCAGCAGGACGACCAGATCCCTCGGCCCGTGAAGGGCGCGAAGTCGATGCTGTTCACCACCGCCGACGAGGTGAAGACGTTCCGCCAGATCCTCGCGCGCGGGGCCGACGGCAAGACCAAGGACGAGTACCGGTACTTCTCCGAGATCATCTACAAGGAGACCGGGCAGACCATCCGCGTGCCCGCCACCGGCTTCCTGCCTGGCACCGGCAGCGAGCTGATCATCAGCTACCGCTCGCTCGGCTTCGTCAAGGTCGGCGTCACGCTCGGGCCGCAGCCGGCCGAGGTGGTGTCCGTGCGGATCGCGTTCACGTACCCGCGCTCGACGGCCCAGTCGGCCAGCCAGACGATCGAGCTCACGCCCGCGTCCCCGACCGGCCGGTACTTCACGTACACGGGCCACGACGGCGACCCCGACCCGTACACCTACGCGGTGACGTACGTGCTCGCCGACGGCCAGCAGATGGACGTCGCCCCGCAGACCGGGCGCTCGGAGGTGCTCTCGATCGGCAACCCGTTCGAGGGCCGGACCACCGCGACGTTCGTGGCGCAGGGCGACTTCTCGGTAGTGGACAAGGTCATCGTCGACGCCTCCTACGACGACGCCGACCACGACCTGCGCCTCACGCACCACGCCGAGCTCGCCACCAACGCCGCGTCCGACGCCTGGTCCGTCGCGCTGCGCGACCCCGCGAAGACGGCCTTCAGCTACCGCACGACCGTCCTGTTCAAGAACGGCTCGAGCGAGCAGCACGGCCCGACGCCGGCCGTGCTCGGCGAGACGGTGCTGGTCGGCGTCGGGGCGACCGCGGCGCTCGAGGTCATGCTGGTGCCCAACATCGACGACCGGACGTACTCCTCGGCGATCGTGCAGATGGAGTACCACGACCCTGCCGGCGGCACGCAGACGCAGAGCTACCAGCTGACCAACGCCTCACCGCCGCCCGTGTTCCGGGTGCTGCTCAAGGACGCCGCGGCCCGGTCCTACCGCTACCGCATCCAGCTGCTCGCGCTGGGCAACGGGCAGCCGTGGGACTCGGGCTGGAAGGACGGCACCGACAGTGTGCTGCTGGTCCGGGCCGACGCCGCCGCCACGCCGCCTCCGGTCACGCCCGCTCCGCCGGCCGGTCCGGCCGTGCCCGGTCCGGGGACCGTCACCCCGCCGACCCCGGTGGCTTGAGCCGTGGCCGACAACACGATGGCGATCGCCGGACTGTCCGGCGAGACGTGGCAGCTGGCCCGGTCGCAGACCATCGCGACCTCGGTCAGGCTCTCGATGCTCCAGCACGCGGCGCTCGTCGTCGGCGGGGGCGGCCCCACGTTCGCCGCCGGCCAGGAGCCCGTGCTCGACGGCACCGCGTACACGGCGACCGACGGCACGGTCTACTTCCGGCCCGAGCTGATGGTGGCGCCCCGGCAGAGCGGCCTGCACGTCGGCCCGGACGTCTGGTTCCTCAAGAACGACGCCGGCGAGTTCAGCCTCCAGTGGACGCTGTCGACGGCGCCGTTCGCCGCGAACCCCGCGGCCGTCCCGCTGCCGTTCACGATCACCGGGGTCCACATGACGTGGGGGCAGGGCTCGTTCGACTTCGCGTCGCCCGGGCTCGAACCGGTCGCCGGGGTGGGCTACCTGGTCCACGGCGGGGCCGGGCCGCTCCTGCGCGCGCAGGCGAACGCGTTCGAGGCGGCGCTGAGCCAGACGGGCTCGGGCTGCCAGCTCGAGGTGACGTACACCTACGACTACACGGTCCAGGTGCCGGTCGACGACGGGCAGTCGCCCACCGGTCCGGTGTTCGACGGTCCGATCGTCCGCGACCACCGCCACCACGTGCTCGACGACGCCGTCGTCCGCGACCACCGGTTCGGGGAACGCGTGCAGCTGTCCCCCCAGGCCGACCTCCAGCCCCTCGACGTCTCGGCGGCCGTCGTCGCGGCCGACGTGCCCATCGCCTCGATCACCCGCCGGTTCGACTCGCGCATCAGCGAGGTGCTCGCGGGCCAGGACCTCACGGCCATCATCGCCGCGCAACAGACCACCTCCGAGAACCGCACGCAGACGGTCGTCCGCCGCGTCCCGTTCGTGTTCGACCCGCACGACGAGCAGAACGCGGCGATCTATCACGCCCTGCACGGGGTGCCGGACCTGACCGACGAGTGGGTGCGCGGCGAGGCGGGCTGGATGCGCGGATCGGGGCAGGACAACACCGTGTTCCGGCTGCCCGACGACCTGCGCCTGGCCTGGGACGCGGAGCTCGGCGGCCCGCACATGATCCCGACCCTGCACCGCACGCCCGCCGGCGACATGCGCGTCCGCCTCCTGCTGCGACTGGCGCCGTGGCACGACGCCCGCAAGCTGGCCACGCTGCGCAAGCTGATCGACAAGCCGGCCGCGACCGTCCTCATCGGCGAGGTGGACAAGTCGATGCTGCGCATGGGCGGCTCGTTCCCGGAGGAGCTCACGGTCGTCGGGAACGCGGACGCCCCCGCGCCCCTGACGGGCCTGGACCTCACGCTCGACCTGTCGCTCGCGTACTACCAGCTGTTCTGCGAGCAGATCACGACCCCGATCGGTGTGCCCGGCACGGTCGACGTCGTCCTGGCGACGGCCCCGCCGGCGACCGAGGGGGCGCAGGCCTCGGTGCAGGCCACGACCGTCGCCGTCCAGCTGCGACTGGACCATGTGGACGACCTGCCGTGCACCGTCGCGCTTCCCGCGGTCTCGTCGCCGCGCACCGTCACGGTGACCAACACGTCGGGCGTGGACATCACGGTGGGTGGCGCCGAGGTCACGCTCCTGCAGATCGACGAGGAGTCCGTGAGCCCGATCGACACGTGCCCGGCCCGCTGCACGGCGACGTTCCCGCTGACCATCCCGAGCACCGGGTCCGTCGAGGTGTCGATCGAGCCCGTGGACGACGCCGCGACGCCCGACGCCGCGATGATCTGGAACGGGGTGCTGTTCGAGCTGGTCGACAAGCGCCTGATCACCACGCCCGACCAGATGCTCAAGCACGTGCACGAGCTCGCCGGCGCCTCGGACACGAGCCGCGACCTGAACGTCACGTCGCCCGTGTTCGCCACGGCCACGCTGCCGGACCGCTGGAAGACGCTGGTCAGCATCGAGGTCGAGGTCACCCCGCCCGGGGCTGCGCCGACGTCCGTGGTGCTCAGCCCGACCGCCCCGACCAAGACCATCGCCGCTCGGATCACGCTGCAGGACGTGGCCGCCGGGGCGCCCGGCGGCATCACGTCCGTCGGCTTCCGCGTCCGCAACAACTACGCCGACCACCAGGGCCAGTGGACGGAGAGCCAGCAGCAGTCGGGCACGGACCTCGTCGTCTACCCGAACGCCACGCCGGGCGACTGAGGTGYCGGCCGTCGACGTGACGGTCAGCGCGGCCGTGCGTCGCCTCGCCCAGCTCGCGCACCGCCTCGGCACGTGGACCGACTTCTGGCTCGACCCGGGTCCGTCCTCGTCGTGGGTCACCGGCTACGTCGGCCTGGCGCTGGCCCACGCGGCCGACGACGACCGGCTCCACGCCGACG
>NZ_JBFULZ010000114.1:0-12983 GCF_054049635.1 Cellulomonas sp. P5_C6
CAGCAGCGCCGCGACGGCGTCGGCGCTGCTGGCCACGTGCGCCTGGTCGAACTCCGCGTTCGACACGCTGGGGATGCGGACGAGGGCCTCGAGGTCGGCGCGCAGCCCACCGAACGCGGCGGCGGCTCGCGAGCGGAGCGCGTCCGTGCGGTCGCCGGGAAGGATGGTCGGGTGCGAGGAGGCGTCGGTCACGGACAAGCACGCTACTCGACTACCCTGGCGGGGTGTTCGGACGCAGCAACGACCCCCAGCCCGTGACTCCCGCCCTGAGCGAGAGCGCACCGCCGCCCACGGACGCGGGCAAGGGCCGTCCGACGCCGAAGCGCAAGGTCTCCGAGGCGGCGAACAAGCGTCCGCTGGTGGCGCCGACCAGCAAGCGGGCCACCCGTGAGCAGGCCAAGACGCAGCGCGACATCGAGTACCGGGCGATGCAGACCGGCGACGAGCGCAACATGCCCGCCAAGGACCGCGGCCCGGTCCGGCGCTACATCCGCGACTCGGTCGACGCCCGCTGGAACCTCGGCGAGTTCTTCCTGCCGATGGCGGCCGTCTTCCTGGTCGCCCAGTTCGCGCTGGCCAAGACCGCGATCGCCTTCTTCGCGATCCTCGCGCTCTACGTCTACATCATCGCCGCGTCCATCGACGCGTGGCTCATGTGGCGCAGCCTGAAGAAGCGCGTGGTCGCCAAGTTCGGGGCCGCCCAGATCCCGCGCGGGGTCGCGATGTACGCCGTCCTGCGGGTGTTCCAGATCCGCCCGGCGCGGCTGCCGAAGCCCYAGGTGAAGCACGGTCAGCACCCCTCCTGAGCCCGCCGTAGGGTTGCGGGCATGGTTTCCTACCGCTACCTGGGCCGTTCCGGCCTGAAGATCACCGAGATCACCTACGGCAACTGGCTCACGCACGGCTCGCAGGTGGAGAACGACACCGCGAAGGCCTGCGTGCGCGCCGCGCTCGACGCGGGGATCACGTCGTTCGACACCGCCGACGTCTATGCCAACACGAAGGCCGAGACCGTCCTGGGCGAGGCCCTGAAGGGCGAGCGGCGCCAGTCGCTCGAGATCTTCACCAAGGTCTTCTGGCCCACCGGGCCCGGCGGCGCCAACGACATGGGCCTGTCGCGCAAGCACATCCTCGAGTCCATCGACGGCTCCCTGGAGCGCCTCCAGACCGACTACGTCGACCTCTACCAGGCGCACCGGTACGACGAGTCGACGCCGCTCGAGGAGACGATGCAGGCGTTCGCCGACGTCGTCCGCGCGGGCAAGGCGCTCTACATCGGCGTCTCGGAGTGGACCGCGGACCAGATCCGCGCCGGCCACGCCCTGGCCAAGGACCTCGGGTTCCAGCTCATCTCCAACCAGCCGCAGTACTCGGCTCTCTGGCGGGTCATCGAGGGCGAGGTCGTCCCGACGTCCGCGGAGCTCGGGGTGTCGCAGATCGTCTGGTCCCCCGTGGCCCAGGGCGTGCTCACCGGCAAGTACAAGCCGGGCCAGGCGCCGCCCGAGGGGTCGCGCGCGACCGACGAGAAGGGCGGCGCCCGGTTCATCGGCCGCTTCCTCGAGCAGCCCGACGTGCTGCAGCGGGTGCAGGAGCTCACGCCGGTCGCGGACGAGCTCGGCCTGTCGCTGGCCCAGCTCGCCGTGGCGTGGGTGCTGCAGAACCAGAACGTCGCCGCGGCGATCATCGGGGCCTCGCGTCCCGAGCAGGTCACGGAGAACGTCAAGGCGTCCGGCGTGACCATCCCCGCGGAGCTGCTGGCCCGGATCGACACGATCCTGGGCGACTCCGTGGTGTCCGACCCGGCCGAGACGGCCAAGAACGCGCCGCCGGCGCGCTGACGCGACGGTCCGGCCCCGGTGCACCCGGGGCCGGACCTCGTCAGACGGCGACCGGCTCCTTCACCTCGGCGGGCACGGTCAGCCGGGGCAGGAACACGTGCACCAGCGGACCGATCGCCAGGGCGTAGGCCAGCGTCGCGAACCCGACGGTGCCGCCCAGCAGCCAGCCGACGGAGACGACCGCCACCTCGATGCTGGTCCGGACGAGCCGCACCGAGCGCCCGGTGCGGCGCACCAGGCCCGTCATGAGGCCGTCGCGCGGGCCCGGTCCGAGCCGGGCGCCCACGTAGAGCCCGGTCGCCAGGCCGTTGAGCACGATGCCGCCGGCCGCCAGCGCGATGCGGACGCCCATGGCGTCGGGCAGGCCGTCGAACAGCGCGAGGAACGGGTCGACCAGGATGCTGATGACGGCGACGTTGGCCACCGTGCCCACGCCGGGACGCTGGCGCAGCGGGATCCAGCAGGCGAGCACGACGAGGCCGACCAGCAGCGTCACCAGCCCGAACGACCGGCCGGTCCGGAGCACGATCCCCTGGGTCAGCACGTCCCACGGCATGCTCCCCAGACCCGCGTCGACGAGCATCGCGATCGAGGCCGCGTAGAGGACGAGGCCGACGAGCAGCTGCCCGCCCCGACGCACAGGGCGGGCGTCAGAGGTCCTCCACGACGGCACCGCGCGAGCATACGCACGGGCCGTCACGTGAGCTGCTCGAACCAGTCGCGGTGCGACGCCGGCGGCGGCCGGTGACCGAGGCCGTCCGCCCGGACGGCCCGCACCAGGGCGACGACGATGCCCGCAAGGACCGCGATCGCTATCAGTAGCCATATCCACGTGCTCATGGGAAGCAATGCTCGCTCGTAAGTGGCATCGCCTGGAATAGCCACTTCTGGCATAGTGGCCTCATGACGACGACGGAGCTTCCCGCGGACCGCCGGATCGGCGGCCACCGCCTGGGCACGGTCCTCGGCGCGTGGCAGCGGCCGGGACCCGCGTACGTCGCCCTCGCCGACGCCCTGCGGGCCGCGATCCTCTCGGGCGCCGTGCCGCTCAGCACCCGACTGCCCAGCGAGCGAGAGCTCGCCGACGCCACGGGCGTGTCCCGCACGACCACCACCGCGACGTACGGGCTGCTGCGCGACGAGGGCTACCTGGTGAGCCGGCGCGGCTCGGGCACCGTCACCACGCTCCCGGCCGGTCCGGGTGCGCGGTCGTCGATGGCGGGGTCGGTCGGCGACGAGCCCGGCATCGTCGATCTCGCCGTGGCGGCACCGTCGGCCCCGTCCTCGCTGCACGGCGCCTACCTCGCCGCACTCGAGGCCCTCCCCCGGCACCTCACGGGGACGGGCTACGCGCTCCTCGGTGTACCCGTCCTCCGGGAGGCGATCGCGCGCTGGTACACGCTGCGGGGCACACCGACGACGCCGGACCAGGTGCTGGTCACCACGGGTGCACAGCAGGCCATCCACCTGCTGGTGGCCTCGCACGTCGGCCCGGGCGACCGCGCGGTCGTCGAGCACCCGACGTATCCGCACGCCATCGACGTGGTGCGGTCGGTCGGCGCCAGGCCCGTCCCCGTGCCGTCGGGCGAGGAGGGACTGGACATCGACCTGCTCGAGTCGACGCTGCGGCAGGTCGCGCCGCGGCTCGTCTATCTCATCCCCAGCCACCGGAACCCGACGGGCACCAGCATGAGCGACGAGGACGGCGCGCGGGTGCGTGCGCTCGCCCGCCGGTACCGCACCGCGATCGTCGGCGACGAGGTGCTCGCGGAGCTGACCATGGACGGGCCGGCCCCCGGCTCGTTCGCGGGCGACGGCACCGCGGCCGCCTACGTGATCTCGATCGGGTCGGCGTCGAAGAGCTACTGGGGTGGCCTGCGCGTCGGCTGGGTCCGTGCGCACCCCGATCTGGTCAACCGGCTGGCCACGACCCGCGCGCACGTCGACCACGGCACTGCGGTGCTCGAGCAGCTGGTGGTCGCGGAGCTGCTCTCCCAGTCGGAGGATCTGCTCACCGGCCGCCGCGAGGCGCTGCGCGACCGCCGCGACCTGCTCGTCGGCCTCTTGCTGGACCAGCTGCCGTCGTGGCGGTTCGARGTCCCTGCCGGTGGCCTGTCGCTGTGGGCCGACCTCGGCGCCCCCGTGTCCAGCGCGCTCGCGGCGATCTCGACGCGGCACGGTGTCCGGGTGGTCCCCGGCACCGCGTTCGGCGTGGACGGCAGCTTCGAGCGCAACCTGCGCCTGCCGTTCAGCACGACCGCCGAGAACCTGCGCCGGGCCGTGACCGGGCTCGCGGAGGCGTGGGCAGGCCTGGGCGTCACGGAGCCGTCCCCCGGACCCGCCCGGGTCCACGCGCTGGTCTGATCAGATCAGCGGGAGCGCGAGCGTGGGCGTGGCCTGCGCGCCCTCGTGCAGCAGACCGACCGCGTGCACGCCCTGCGCGGCCAGCGTGCGCCAGTGCTCGCCGAGCCACTGCTCCGCGTCGTACTGCGTGGTGAACACCGGGCTCACGGGCCGGTCGAGCGCGAGCCCGTCCGGGCCGTCGAAGCGCCACTCCCACTGCGGTCGCAGCACCATCAGCGCACCACCGTCCGTCGGGCCGAGCCGCGCAGAGCCTGGTCGGACGCCAGCGCGCGGGCGATCCGCGACGGGTACGCCGGCCCCTCGTAGATCAGTCCGGTGTAGCCCTGGACGAGCGTGGCGCCGACGGCGACGTACTCGCGGGCGTCGGCCGCGGTGGTGATGCCGCCGACCCCGACGATGACCGCGTCCGGACCGAGGCGGCTGCGCAGTCTGGCCACCACGTCCAGGCCCCGGGCCAGCACCGGCGGACCGGAGAGGCCGCCGGGTCCCAGGTCGTGGCCGATGGTCGTGTTGACCGCGACGATCCCGTCCAGCCCCAGCTCGGCGGCCAGCTCGGCGACCGCGTCGACGTCGTCGTCGGACAGGTCCGGCGCGATCTTGACCAGCAGCGGGACGGTCGCGAGCCCCGCGGCCGCCGTCGCCTCGTCGGCCGCCACCCGGGTGGCCTCGAGGATGGGCCGCAGCGCCTCGACCGACTGCAGGTCCCGCAGGCCCGGGGTGTTGGGGGACGACACGTTCACGACGAGGTAGTCGGCGTAGGGCGCGAGCCGGCCGGCGCTGGTCGCGTAGTCGGCGGGAGCCTGCTCGGCCGGCGTCACCTTCGTCTTGCCGATGTTGACGCCCACCACGAGCCGGCGACCCGCGGGCGTCGCGCGCAGCCGGCGCAGACGCGCCGCCACCGCCGCGGAGCCCTCGTTGTTGAAGCCCATCCGGTTGCGCAGCGCCCGCTGGTCGAGCACCCGCCACAGGCGGGGAGGCTCGTTGCCCGGCTGGCCCTGCGCGGTCACGGTGCCCACCTCGACGAACCCGAAGCCGAGCATGGTCAGCCCGGCGACGCCCACGGCGTTCTTGTCGAACCCGGCGGCGAGCCCGAAGCGCGACGGGAAGCGCCGCCCCCAGACCTCGACGCCACCGTCCGGCGACGAGGCGAACAACCGGGTCACGACGTCCCGCAGCACCGGGACCTGCGCGACGACCCGGATGAGCCGGAACGCGACCTCGTGCGCGCGCTCGGGGTCCATGCGGCGGAACACGAGGTCGAAGAGCAGGCGGTACACGCTGTTCACCCTAGGTCGTCGGGGGCGGACCGGCCCGTGCGCCACAGCCAGAGCAGGCCGAGGAACGGGAGCACCAGCGGCACGTACCCGTAGCCCTGACCGAACGCCGACCACACCGTCTCGTCGGGGAACTCCCCGACGTCGACCAGCGACAGCACCCCGACCGTCAGCACGCCGGCCAGCTCGATCGAGACCGCCCACCAGGCGAGCCGCCGCCAGTCCTTCGCCAGCGCGATCGTCGCGACGACGTAGACGAGTCCCGCCGCGAGGGACAGCAGGTAGGCGACCGGTGCCTCGTCGAGCTTGGTCGTCACCTGGTAGATGCCGCGGGCCGTGGCGGCGAGCGCGAGGATGCCGTACACCGCCACGAGCAGGCGGCCGGGGCCGCTCCCCGTCGATCGATGCCCAGCCGGTCGGTCGGTCACACGGTCCCCCAGATCTGGAGCAGTCGGAGTTCGAGGAACGCCACGGTCAGCGCGGCGACGAGCAGGACCACCGAGCTCCACCGCGTCCGCTCGGCGAACGCCCACGCGGCGGCGATGGGCAGGATCAGCAGCTGGGTGATGACGTAGCCCCACAGGAGGACGCCGTCGACGTCGGGGCTGCCGGTCGCTGCGAGCACCCCGGCGACCACGGCCTGGACGAGAAGCACGGCCTCGATGACCGCCCCGCCCCAGAGCTGGCGCMGGATCACCGCGCGGTCCCGCACGACGAACCAGAGCGCCCAGCCGCCGAGCGCGAGGCACAGCGCGGCCACGAGCAGCGCGAGGGGCACGATCACGGTGCCCCACCGTACCGGCGGTGACCGGGCGACCCGTCCACCGTCCGGAACTATCATCGGTCCGTGACCGTCTCGCTGACCTCCCACGACCCTGCCCGCCTCGCCGTCGACGCCCTGGTCGTCGCGGTCGCCCAGCAGGACGGCGAGCCGACCGTCCTGGGCGCCGAGCGCCTGCCCAAGGACCTGCGCGCCCAGCTCGCGGACTCCGCGGCGCTCGGGATCACAGGCGCGGCCGACGAGGTCCGCCGGCTGCCCGGCACCGGCCTCGTCGCGAAGGTGCTCGTGCTCACCGGCGTCGGGCCGGCCGACAAGGTCACCCCGGAGGCGCTCCGCCGGGCCGCCGGTGCCGCGACGCGCGAGCTCGCCGGCGTCGCGACCGTGGGTATCGCGTTCCCGGCCGACGACGCCGCCTCCGTGGCCGCGGTCGCCGAGGGCGCCCTCTTCGGTGCGTACTCCTACACGCGCTACCGCGCCTCCGAGGCCGCCAAGCAGGCGCCGGTCGGCACGATCCAGGTCGTCACGGCCCACCCGCGCGACCGCGCCACACTGGCGGCCGTCGCCCGCGCCGAGGTCGTCGCCGCGGCGATCCACGGCACTCGCGACCTGGTGAACGCCGCCCCGAACGACCTGTACCCCGCCGCGTTCGCCGAGCTGGCGAAGACGGCCGCGAAGGACTCCGGCGCCAAGGGCCTGAAGGTCACCGTGCTCGACGACAAGGCGCTCGCGGCCGGCGGCTACGGCGGTCTGATCGGCGTAGGCCAGGGCTCCGTCCGCGGCCCGCGCCTGGTCAAGGTCGCCTACTCGCCGTCGCGGCCCAAGGCCAAGGTCGCTCTCGTGGGCAAGGGCATCACCTTCGACTCGGGCGGCATCTCCATCAAGCCCGCCGCCGGCATGGAGGCCATGAAGTCCGACATGGCCGGCGCCGCCGCGGTGCTGCACACGGTCCTCGCGGCCGCGCGCCTCGAGCTGCCCGTGGCCGTGACCGGCTGGCTCTGCCTCGCGGAGAACATGCCGTCCGGGACCGCCCAGCGCCCGTCCGACGTGCTGACGATCCGCGGCGGCAAGACCGTCGAGGTGCTCAACACCGACGCCGAGGGCCGACTGGTGATGGCGGACGGCCTGGTCGCCGCGGTCGAGGAGAAGCCGGACGTCGTCATCGACATCGCCACGCTGACCGGGGCCCAGCTGGTCGCGCTCGGGCACCGCGTGTCGGCCGTGATGGGCACCGACGACGTGCGCGGCGAGGTCGTCGCCGCGGCGGAGACCAGCGGCGAGCTGTTCTGGCCGATGCCGCTGCCGGCCGACCTGCGCGCCGGGCTCAAGTCCAAGGTGGCCGACCTGGCGAACATCGGCGACCGCTTCGGCGGCATGCTGACCGCCGGGATCTTCCTGCAGGAGTTCGTCGGCCAGACGCCGTGGGCCCACCTCGACATCGCCGGGCCGGCCTACAACGAGCGGACCGCGCACGGCTACACGCCCGTGGGCGGCACCGGCGTCGGGGTGCGGACGCTGCTGGCCCTGATCGAGGGTCGCGCGCCCGCCGCCTGAGGCGAGGCGGGGCTGGTCGGCCGCTAGGCGTGCTTGCGCTTCTTCGCGAGCCGCTGCCGCGAGTTCCAGTCCCGGACCCGCTGCGGGTACCCGGTGCGCTGCACGTCGTACACGGGGATCGCCATGTCGCGCGCGAGCTGCCAGGCGGTCTCGGGGTCCGGCACCCGGCGGCGGGTCCACTCGCCGTCCGTGGCGACGAGCATCATCGTCGTCGGCGTGTCGTTGGTCCGGGGCTCGACGTAGGCCTCGACACCCACGCGCGTCGCGACGAAGTCCTTGAGGTGCGCGAGCGTCGCCTCACGCGCGTCGCGATCCGTCGGCGCGTCGGTGGCGGCCGGCTTGCGGCGCGAGAACAGGCCCATGGCGCACGAGAGTAACCTGCGAACCTGCCGGTCGTCGGGGTGTGACCGAGCAGACGGAACACCAGTCATGGGACGACTGTTCTGCTCATCACATGAGCGCGCGCGGCGTCCGGGTCGTTCCAGGCCTGTGGGGATGACAGGATGGTCGGCGAGCTCGAGACCACCAAGTCTGCGTATGAGGAGTCTGCACGTGGCCGACACGAACGGCACCGCTTTCGACATCGTCGTCCTGGGCGGAGGTAGTGGCGGCTACGCCGCTGCGCTGCGCGCCGCACAGCTGGGCAAGTCCGTCGCCCTCGTCGAGGCGGACAAGGTCGGCGGCACCTGCCTGCACGTGGGCTGCGTGCCCACCAAGGCGCTGCTGCACGCCGCCGAGCTGGCGGACAACGCCCGCGACGGGGCCCACTTCGGGGTGCACACCAGCCTCGACCACATCGACATGAACGGCGTGAACGAGTACAAGGCGACGGTCATCGGCCGCCTGTACAAGGGCCTGCAGGGGCTCATCAAGTCGCGCAAGATCACCGTGTTCGAGGGCTACGGCAAGCTCGTCGCCAAGGACGCGGTCGAGGTCAACGGCCAGCGCATCACCGGCGAGTACATCGTGCTCGGCACCGGTTCGTACGCGCGCTCGCTGCCCGGCCTCGAGATCGGCGGCCGCGTGATCACGTCGGACCAGGCGCTCCAGCTCGACTGGGTGCCCAAGTCCGTGATCGTGCTCGGCGGCGGCGTCATCGGCTCCGAGTTCGCCAGCGTGTGGAAGTCCTTCGGCGCGGACGTCACCATCATCGAGGCGCTCCCCCACCTGGTCGCCAACGAGGACGAGGCGCTGTCGAAGGCGTTCGAGCGCCAGTTCCGCAAGCGCGGCATCAACTTCAACCTCGGCGTCCGCTTCGSCGGMGTGACCCAGGACGACAACGGCGTGCACGTCWCGCTCGAGGACGGCAAGACSTTCGACGCCGACCTCCTGCTCGTCGCCGTSGGCCGCGGCCCSCGCACCTCSGGCGTCGGCTACGAGGAGCAGGGCATCACGCTGGACCGCGGCTTCGTCATCACCGACGAGCGCCTGCACACCGGCGTCGGCAACATCTACGCGGTCGGCGACATCGTCCCCGGCCTGCAGCTCGCGCACCGCGGGTTCGCGCAGGGCATCTTCGTCGCGGAGGAGATCGCAGGCCTCAAGCCGGCGGTCATCGTCGAGTCGGGCATCCCGCGCGTGACGTACTCCGACCCCGAGGTCGCCTCGGTGGGTCTCACGGAGGCGCGCGCCAAGGAGGTCCACGGGGCCGACGGCGTCGAGACGCTCGAGTACAACCTCGGCGGCAACGGCAAGAGCCAGATCCTCGGCACGCAGGGCTTCATCAAGCTCGTGCGCCAGAAGGACGGCCCGGTCGTCGGCGTCCACATGATCGGCGCGCGCGTCGGCGAGCTCATCGGCGAGGGCCAGCTCATCGTGAACTGGGAGGCCTACCCCGAGGACGTCGCCTCCCTCGTGCACGCCCACCCCACGCAGAACGAGGCCCTCGGGGAGGCGCACCTCGCGCTCGCCGGCAAGCCGCTGCACGCCCACAACTGACCTCACGAATCGAAGGAGACACGAGCGGTCATGTCCGACAACGTGCAGCTGCCCGCACTCGGTGAGTCCGTCACCGAGGGGACCGTCACCCGCTGGCTGAAGAACGTGGGCGACACGGTGGAGGTCGACGAGCCGCTGCTCGAGATCTCGACCGACAAGGTCGACACCGAGATCCCGTCGCCGTTCGCCGGCGTGCTCGAGCAGATCCTGGTGCAGGAGGACGAGACCGTCGAGGTCGGTGCCACGCTCGCCGTCATCGGGTCCGGCCAGGGCGGCGGAGACGCCGCTCCCGCAGCCGAGGCGGCGCCCGCCGAGGAGGAGAAGCCTGCCGAGCAGGAGGCTCCCGCCCAGGAGCAGGCCCCCGCCGAGGAGCCCGCCGCCGAGGCAGCGCCRCAGGAGCAGTCCGTCGAGTCCCACGAGGAGCCGGCCGCTGCGCCGGCCGCCTCGGGCGACGGCGGGGCCAGCGAGAACGTCACGCTCCCCGCGCTGGGCGAGTCCGTCACCGAGGGCACCGTCACCCGCTGGCTCAAGGCCGTGGGCGACGACGTCGCGGTCGACGAGCCGCTGCTCGAGATCTCCACGGACAAGGTCGACACCGAGATCCCGTCGCCGTTCGCCGGCACGCTGCAGCAGATCCTGGTGCAGGAGGACGAGACCGTCGAGGTCGGCGCCGTCCTCGCCGTCATCGGCTCCGGGGCGGCGCCCGCCGCTGCCGCTCCCGCTGCCGAGGAGAAGGCGCCCGAGGCCGAGCAGAAGGCCCCGGAGCCGCAGACCGCGCCGGAGCCCGCCGCCGAGCAGGAGTCGGCCGCGGCCACCCCCGCGCCGGTCGCCACCCCGACGCCCGTCCCGGCGACGCCCACGCCCGCACCCGTGCCCGCCACCCCGGCTCCGGCCCCGGCCGCGGCTCCCGCACCGGCGCCGTCCGCGTCCGGCACGTACCTGACCCCGCTCGTGCGCAAGCTCGCGGCGGAGAAGGGCGTCGACGTCGCCGCGCTCGTCGGCACCGGCGTCGGCGGCCGCATCCGCAAGGAGGACGTGCTCGACGCCGCGGCGAAGGCCGAGGCCGAGAAGGCCGCCGCCCAGGCCGCGAAGGCCCAGCCGGCCGCCGCACCCGCCGCTGCCTCGGCACCGAAGGCTGCCTCCGTCCCGGCGGTCTCGCCGCTGCGGGGCACCACCGAGAAGGCCAGCCGGCTGCGCCAGATCATCGCCGAGCGCATGGTCGACGCGCTGCACTCGCAGGCGCAGCTCACCACGGTGGTCGAGGTCGACGTGACCAAGGTCGCCCGGCTCCGCGCGAAGGCGAAGGAGGACTTCAAGGCACGCGAGGGCGTCAACCTCACGTTCCTGCCGTTCTTCGTCCTCGCCGCGGTCGAGGGGCTCAAGGCGTTCCCCAAGATCAACGGCGTGCTCGAGGGCAACCAGATCACGTACCACGCGCAGGAGAACGTCGGCATCGCGGTCGACACCGAGAAGGGCCTGCTCGTCCCGGTGATCCGCGACGCGGGCGACCTGAACCTCGCCGGCATCTCCCGCAAGATCGTGGACCTGGCCGGTCGCACCCGCCAGAACAAGGTCACGCCCGACGAGCTCAGCGGCGCCACGTTCACGGTGACCAACACGGGCTCGGGCGGCGCGATCATCGACACCCCGATCGTCCCCGGCGGCACGTCGGCGATCCTGGGCACCGGCGCGATCGTCAAGCGCCCGGTGGTCATCCAGGACGCGGACGGCGCCGAGGTCATCGCGATCCGGTCGATGTGCTACCTGTCGCTGTCGTACGACCACCGGCTGGTCGACGGCGCCGACGCGTCGCGCTACCTCATGGCGGTCAAGAACCGCATCGAGGAGGGCGCGTTCGAGTCCGAGGTCGGCCTCTGACGCACGGCAGCACCTGATCGTCCGACGGCCCGGCTCCCCGCGAGGGGTGCCGGGCCGTCGACATGTCGCGCGGGGAACCCGACCGTAGGGTGAGCGCCATGCACGTGGTCATCGCGGGGTCGCACGGCTTCATCGGCAGCTCCCTCGTCCCGCACCTGCGGGCCGCTGGGCACGACGTCGCGGTCCTGGTCCGGGGTGACGCCCACGGTCCCGACGAGATCGCCTGGGACCCCGCCGCCGGGCGGCTCGACGCCGGCGCGGTCGCGGGAGCGGACGCCGTCATCAACCTGGCGGGCGTCAACCCCGGGTCCCGACCACTGACGGCGGCCCGCAAGCGCGAGGTGCTGTCGTCGCGCGTGCTGACCACGCGGCTGCTCGCCCGCACGCTCGCCGGGCTCGACGACGGACCCCAGGTGCTCCTGCAGGCGTCGGGGATCGGTGCCTACGGGTCCCGCGGCGACGAGGTCCTCGACGAGGACGAGCCGATCGGCACCACGTTCTTCGCCAACGTCGTGCGGCAGTGGGAGGCGGCCACCGCGCCGGCCGCCGAGGAGGGCGTCCGCGTGGTGCACCTGCGCACGGGGATCGTGCTGGGGCAGGGCGGCGGAGCGCTGGGTCCGCTGCTGCCGGTGCTGAAGGCCGGGGTCGGGGGGCGGCTCGGGTCCGGGCGGCAGTTCTGGCCCTGGATCACGCTGCTGGACGAGGTCCGCGCCATCGAGCACCTGCTCACGGCCGACGTGCACGGCCCGGTCAACCTGGTGACCGCGCCCGCGAGGAACGCCGAGGTGGTCGCCGCGCTGGCCAGTGCGTTCCACCGGCCCGCGGCGATCCCGGTGCCGTCCTTCGCGCTGCGGCTCGTGCTCGGCGACTTCTCGTCGGAGGTGCTCGGGTCCATCCGCGCCGTCCCCGCCGTGCTCGACGCCAGCGGCTTCGTGCCGGTGCACCGTGATCTCACGACGGCCGCGGACTGGGTGGCGCACGGCGACTGACCTCACGGCGCGGCCACGTCCCACACGCGCCAGCCGCCGTCGGTCCAGCGCAGCCCGAGGACGACGGTGCGGGCCGGCGCAGGGTCCCGGGTCGAGGAGGACATGACGGCCGTCACCGCGACGTCGGTGGTGCCGCCGCGGCTGCCGTCGGCGGCGACCGACCAGGCGTCCTGCACGTCCACCACCAGGCCGTCCACGCGTGCGCCGGCGCGCTCGTGGAGCAGCGCGACGTCCGCGGTGTGCGCCGGACCGCCGGGCACCTCGACCGCATCGAGCGCCGCGGCGTCCCCCGCCCCGACGGCCACGGCCCGCAACCTGCTGAGCTCCGCGGCGCGTCCACCACCAGGCCGTCCACGCGTGCGCCGGCGCG
>NZ_JBFULZ010000115.1:0-12868 GCF_054049635.1 Cellulomonas sp. P5_C6
CAGCAGCACCGCCGCCGCCCCGCGCTCGTCGGCCACCCGCTCGAGCGCCGCGTACCGGGCCGCGCGCGCGGCGGCCTCGCCCCGGCCGTCGACCTCGACCCGGACGACGGACGCGTCCAGGCCGAGCGCCCGGCAGGCCGCCGCGGCCTCGTCGGCAACCTGCTCCGAGCCGGCCTGGAGGCCGTGGTCGACGACGACCGCCGCGGCCTGCCACGGGCGTCCCGCGCGTGTCGAGCGTTGGGCCACGAAAGCCGCCCCGGCCGCGAGCGCGAGGGAGTCCGGGCCGCCCGAGCAGGCGACCAGCACGAGCGCACCCKSCGGCAGGTCGGCGACGGMSGYGGYGACSGCCGAGCGCACCGCGGCSACCKCRSGGGCMGGACMGGTCAYCCGTGSACCCGACGCACCCAMGCSCGGGGGTCGGCGATCTCCTGSGGCAGCGGCAGGYGGTCCGCCGACGTCCAGACSGCGTTSAGCCCGTCGCGGCCGACGTCCTTGCGCACGGCCCGCACGAACGCGGCGCCGTCGCGGTACTGCGCGAGCTTGGTGTCCAGGCCGAGCATCCGACGCAGCACGCGGTCGAGGCCGCGGGCCTTCGCCGCCTCGTCGCGCCGGGCCTCGAACGCCTTGCGGATCTTGCGGACGCTCGGCACCACCCGCGGGCCCACCTCGTCCATCGCCACGTCGGCGTGCCCCTCGAGCAGCGCCATCACGGCCCCGACCTCCTCGAACACCTCCCGCTGACGGTCCGAGAGCAGGTCCAGCACGCCGGCGCCCTCGTCGGCACCCCCGGCCATCGCGCGCGTCACCGCCTGCACCAGCTCGCCCACCCGCGGCACCACGGACCTGTCCGCCGCGAGATCACCCATCAGCTCGGCCGCGCGGCTGCGCAGGTGGTCCGCCAGCCACGGGGCGGCCGCGAACTGCAGCGCGTGGGTCTGCTCGTGCAGCGCCACCCAGAGGCGGAAGTCGGAGGCGTCCACCCGCAGCCGGCGCTCGTGGTGGAGCACGTTGGGGGCGACGAGCAGCAGCCGGCCCCGGCCGTCGCGCGACGTGAACGGGTCGAACTGGCCGAGCACCTTGCCGGACAGCAGCGCGAGGACGCTGCCCACCTGCACCGCGGCCGCCGCGCGGGAGGCCGAGCTCGAGGTCTCCACGGCGAGCGGCCCCGTCATCGCGGCGAAGACCTCCGCGTTGGCCTGCGCCCAGCGCGCGCGGTCGACGACGACCACCTGGGACACCTGCGCCGGCGGCGTGCCGTCGGCGGCCACCAGACCCGTGATCGCGCTCGCGTGCTCGGCGGCGCGCCCGGCGGCGTCGCGGAGCTCGTCGACGAGCGCGGTCAGCGTCTCGCGGTCGGCCGTCGGCCCGGGGGCGGCCAGYCGGCCGGCGATGCGGGCAGCGAGCTTCCAGTCGACGGGGCCTTCGGGGGTGTCCACCCGGTCACGCTAACCGCAGCCGCACCCGGACAGCGTCGTGACGAACGAGTCGATGGCCGCGCGGGGACCCCACTGCCCACCGTCGGGCGTCGCGTCGGCCAGCACGACGAACACCAGCTGGCGGGCGTCCGCGTCCAGCACCGTCCCCGCGAGCGCCGTCACGTGCGGGAGGCTGCCCGTCTTGGCGCGCACCAGCCCCCGGGCGCTCGACTGCGTGTACCGGTCGCTCAGCGTGCCCGTCAGGCCCGCGATCGGCATGCCCGTCGCGACGTCCCGCAGCACCCCGTGGGCGGGGTCCGTGGCCAGCCGCAGCAGCCCGAGCAGCAGGTCCGGGGGCAGGACCGAGCCCGCGCCGAGGCCCGAGGCGTCGACCAGGTGCGCGCCGTCCGTGTCGATGCCCTCGACCGCCACCGCGTGCAGCACGGCCGTCGCGCCGCCCTCGAAGCTGGGCGGCAGGCCCTSGTSGATGGCSACSAGCCGGCTGACCACCTCSGTGATCGTGTTGTCSGACGTGTCGAGGAAGTGGTGCACGATCCCGTCGAGCGTCGCCGACTGCACGACCCCGATCTCGCGCCCGTCGCCCGGCTTCTCCGTGCGGTGCGGGGCACCGTCGACCGCGATCCCCGCCTCCGTCAGCCGCTGCGCGAACGTCTTCGCCGCCGCCAGCGACGGGTCCGGGTAGCGCGGGGGGTACTCGCCCGGCTTGATCTTCGCCGTGTCGACCGCCAGCGCCGTGACCGGGGCGACGAACCCCGCGGCGATGTCCGCCGGGTTCCACGTGGGGCTCAGCGCCGGGCCGGTGAAGAGGTAGTCGTCGAACCCGAGGCTCACCGTGGTCACGCCCTCGAGCTGCAGCGCCTTGGCCACCTGCGCCGCCAGGTCCGCCAGCCCCGCGTGGCCCTCGACGGCGTTCGGGTCGCCCGCGCCCGTCGCCAGCATCATGTCCCCGCCCCCGACGAGCACGATGCTGTTGCCGGACCCGCGCACGACGCTCGTCGGCAGCGTGACGTCCGGGCCGAGGGTGTCCAGCGACGCGATGGCCGTCACCAGCTTGGCCGTGGACGCCGGCGTCCGCCCCTGCTCCGGCAGGTGCCCCGCGATCACGTCGCCCGTCAGCTGGTCCGCGACGACCACGCCGACGCTCGCGCCCATGCGCGGGTCCTGGACGAGCCCGTCGACGAGCGCCTGCACCGTCGGGTCCGCGGGCAGGGGCGCCTGCGGGTCGAGATCGGTGAGCGCCGGGACGGTCGTCGCCGGCTCGACGGCACCCGGTGCCGTCGGGAACGGCAGCGGCTCCGCGGGGGCTTCCTCGAGGGTCACCATGCCCGGGACCACGTCGTACGCGTCGGCCGTCACGTACGCGGCACCGGCCAGCACGAGGACGAGCACGCTCGTGCCGACGACCCTCGCCGCTGTGGTCATCGTCACCCGCCCCGCTCGATCCCTGGTGGGACGCCCCGTCCCGCGGTGCGTCAGACTACTGTCCGAGACAAGGGCGCCCCTGACACACCGGCGCGCCGCACGACGACGAGTGTCGCGACCGCCGGTACCGAATCCCCGGGCGCGGACGTGGGCCGGAGGAGAGCTGTGGAGTTCGACGTCACGATCGAGATCCCGAAGGGCCAGCGCAACAAGTACGAGGTGGACCACGCCACGGGGCGCATCCGCCTCGACCGGATGCTGTTCACCTCGACGCGGTACCCCGACGACTACGGCTTCATCGAGGGCACCCTCGGTGAGGACGGCGACCCGCTGGACGCGCTGGTGCTGCTCGAGGAGCCGACGTTCCCCGGCTGCCTCATCCGCTGCCGGGCGCTGGGCATGTTCCGCATGCGCGACGAGGCCGGCGGCGACGACAAGGTGCTGTGCGTCCCCACCGGTGACCAGCGCGCCGCCTGGCGCCAGGACATCGACGACGTGTCCGACTTCCACCGCCTCGAGATCCAGCACTTCTTCGAGGTGTACAAGGACCTGGAGCCCGGCAAGTCCGTGGAGGGCGCCCACTGGACGGGCCGCTCCGAGGCCGAGGCGGAGATCGAACGCAGCCGCCAGCGCGCCATCGACACGAACTACTACGCGCACTGAGCCGCCTGGCTCCCTGCGTCTGCACTCCCGCCGTTCCCGTCTTTCCCGTCTTTCCCGCAACGTCCGAGCAAGTAGGGGTCCTGACCTCTACTTGCTCGGACGTTGCTGTTCTCCGGTCGCCTGCGTCCGAGGAAGTACGGGGCCCGGCCCTTACTTGCTCGGACGTTGGCGATGCCGCCCACAGCCCCCGCTGGCGAACGTCGCGCGCACACATGGCGACAGGGCGGCCTTACGTCGCCTCGCAGTCGCGACTGTCATTCCATGTCGCAGCCAGCCCTTGCCCGCGCCGCCCGACGAGCACGCGCTCGGGACGTCGCCCGGCGGCAGGCCGGGTTGCTCACGCGGTGGCAGGCACGAGGACTCGGCATCACGCAGGCGCAGCTCGAGGCCGAGCTGGCCGCAGAACGCTGGCACGTCATCGGGCGGCACACTCTCGTCGTCGCCCCGTCGGTCCCGGACGACCGCCGTGACTGGTGGCTCGCCATCCTCGAGAGCGCGCCGCGGGCCATCCTCGGCGACACGCCCCGGGCGGCTCTGGCCGGCATCACGGCCTTGCACGCCGCCGGCCTCTCCGGCATCACTGGCGACGGATCGATCCACGTCGCCGCGCCGAAGTCGTCGCGCCCCCTGGCCGCGCCGCCGAGCGTCCGCGTCCATGAGACTCGCCGGTGGCGCGACGACGACGTCATCACCCTCGGCGTGCTCCGGGTCCGGGTCGAGGTGGCAGCGGTCCAAGCGGCCCTCTGGGCGCGGACCGATCGCGAAGCCGCCCTGATGCTCATTGCTCCGATCCAGCAGCGACTCACGTCGGGACAGGCCGTCTCAGACGTGCTCGCGCAGGTCCGACGCGACAAGCGAAGGTCGGTGCTGCGGGCCGTGATGGACGAGATCGCCGACGGTGTCGCGTCGCTCAACGAGCTGGACTTCGCTGCCCTCTGCCGACGCCGGGGCCTGCCCGAGCCCGAACGCCAGGTCGTCGTCACCGGCTCCGGCGGCCGGGCGTACCTCGACGTGCGATGGACGCGATGGCGGGTCGTCGCGGAGATCGACGGGATAGGGCACCTGCGGCCGGACCAGTGGATCGACGACAGCCTCCGGCACAACGCGATCGTCCTCGGCGGCGAGACGGTCCTGCGCATCCCGAGCCTTGGCCTGCGCCTCGACCCCGACAGGCACCTGGACGCCGTCGAGCGAGCACTGCGCCAGTCGGGCTGGACGCCTGTCGCTCACCGGCCGGACGTCCGAGCACGTACGTCCCCCGACACGTAGAAGCGCGGACGTTGCGAGTTCTTGAGCTGGGACGTCCGAGCAGCGGCTGCCCCTGGGGCGTACTTGCTCGGACGTTGCGGGATGGGTGTCCCCGGCGAGCCTTGGGCGGGGCCGTGGGCCCGCGGGGTTGCGGGGCGGGGTTACGGGCGGCCCGCGTACGGCATCGTGCTGCCCCAGCGCATCGAGGTGACTCGCAGGGGGTCGCCCGGCTTGGACGCCTCCATGATCTGGCCGTTCCCCGCCCAGAGGGCCACGTGGTAGATCGCGTCCGCGTTGTTGGGGTCGGTGGACCAGAAGACGAGGTCGCCCGGGCGCAGGTCGTTGTAGCTGATCTTCAGGACCTGCTTGTACTGGTCGCGCGTGGTGCGGGCGAGGTTGACGCCGGCGGTGCGCCAGGACGTCATGGTCAGGCCCGAGCAGTCGTAGCCGGCGGGGCCGACGCCGCCCCAGATGTACGGCAGGCCGATCTTGGTCTTGGCCCACGCCAGGGCGGCCTCGCCACCGCCGGCCGAGCCGCGCGACGTGCCGGTGCCGAGCCCGTACTTCGGGGGCGCGGGAGCGGTCGGCGGGGCGGTCGTCGCGGGCGGAGGGGTCGTCGTGGCCGGCGGCGTGGTGGTCGCGGGCGGGGCCGTCGTCGTCGGCGGGGCCGTCGTCGTGGGCGGCGCGGTGGTCGTCGGCGGGGCGGTCGTGGTGCCGCCCGTGGACGCGGGCGGTGCCGTCGTCGTGGCCGGAGGTGCGACGGCGGCGGGCGGGGGTCGCAGGGCGGCGGCCTTGGCGGCGGCGTCCTCACGGTCGCGACGCTGCTGGTCGAGGAAGTCCTGGCGCTGGCGCTCGACGTCCTCGCTCGTCTGGCGGGCCGCGGCGAGCGAGGTGATCAGGCTGTCGCGCTCGGCGGTGGCCGCCGTCTGTGCGGTCTGGGCGTCGGTCTGCGCCTGCTCGGCCGCGGCGAGGGCGTCGGCGGCGGCGGCCTTGGCGGCCTTGGCCTGCGCGGCGTCGTCGGCGGCCCGGGCGGCCAGCGTGGTGGCGACGAGCTGGGTGGCCCGGTACTGCTGGACGGCCTGGTCCGCCTTGCCGCTGATCTGCTCGAGGGCGGTGGTGCGGCGGGCGACGTCCTGGAACCCGTCGGCCGAGAGGACGGCCTGCAGGAGGTCGTTGGAGCCGCCGGAGCGGGCGACCTCGCGGGCGATGGCGACGAGCTGGCGGCGGGCGTCCTCGGCCTTGCCGTCGGCGTCCTTCGAGCGGGCGACCGAGTCGTCCCAGTTCTGCTGCGCGGCGTCCGCGTCCGAGAGCGCCTGCGTGTAGGTCTCGCCGGCCTGCTGGACCTTGAGGTCCGCGGCGTCGGTCTGCGCGCTGAGCTGCGCGAGCCGGACCTCCATCGAGGCGACCGAGCGCTCGGCGCTCTTGACCGCGCCCTTCGCCTGGTCGACGTCCTGCTGCGACGGGGGCGTCGGGTCGGCCAGGGCGCTCGAGGCGCCCGCGGCGAGCAGGGTGGCGACGAGCGCACCGGCGACGAGGCCCCGGGAGACCCGACGGGCGTTGCCGTTCGTCCTGCGCTGCCTCACCAGTACGTCCTCCCCCGACGTCGCCGACCGGCCACCGGCGGCCGTCCTCGAAGGACGCTACCTGTGCAAACCCCAGGAGGGAACACCAGTCACACCAGTCACACGAGTCACACGCGTGTGGTTTGGGAGGAACCGGACAGGATCCGGGACGGATCACCCGTTCGCCACGCGAGAGCGACGGCGGGGCCCGGAAAGCACCCGCGCCGCCCGCGGCCGCCGAGGGCGTTCGACCGTCGTGATCAGGGCATCGGCACCGGAGAGCACCGGCGCGAGTCGGAATGTCGCAGGGCACGGACCCGGCGCGACCGATCAGCCGAACCGGCCCTCGACGTACGCGGCCGTCCGCTCGTCCTTCGGCGACCCGAACATCGCGGCCGTCTCCCCATGCTCCACGATCACGCCGGGCGTCCCCTGGGATGCGAGGAAGAACGCGCACCGCTGCGAGACGCGGGCGGCCTGCTGCATGTTGTGCGTGACGATCACGATCGTCACCTCGTGCACGAGCTCGAGCATGGTCTCCTCGATGACCCGGGTGGAGGTCGGGTCGAGGGCGGAGCACGGCTCGTCCATGAGGAGCACGCGCGGGCGGACCGCGAGCGAGCGTGCGATGCAGAGCCGCTGCTGCTGGCCGCCCGAGAGGCCGCCGCCCGGTGAGCGGAGCCGGTCGCGAACCTCTTTCCACAGACCCGCCTTGGTCAGGCAGCTCTCGACGAGGGCGTCCTTCGTCCCGCGGTCCGCGCGCACGCCGGTCAGGCGCAGACCGGCGACGACGTTGTCGTAGATCGACATGGCCGGGAACGGGTTCGGCTTCTGGAACACCATGCCGATGCGGCGTCGGGCCTCGACCAGCTTGCGCTCCGGGTCGTAGATGTCCTCCCCGTCGAGCAGCACCTCGCCCGCGAGGGCGGCCGACGGCACGAGCTCGTGCATCCGGTTGAGGATCCGCAGGAACGTCGACTTGCCGCAGCCGGACGGCCCGATCAACGAGGTGATCCGCCCTGCGGGCATCGACGTCGACACGCGGTCGAGGACCTGGTGGTCACCGAACCACGCCGAGATGTTGCGCGCCTCCAGCGCGGAGAGCGGTCCGGAGGGCTGCAGGGTCGCGGGTGGGGCGGTCGGCGCCAGGTAGGGGTCGCTGGGCGCCAGCGGCGGCAGCACCTGGGTCATGCCGGCGGTGGGGGTGGTGGACGACATCGGGCTCCGATCTCACAGCAGGTTCGGCAACAGCCGCGCGCCCTGGTCGGCGACCAGCAGCGCGGCGAGCAGGGTGAGCGGGACGAACACGATCCAGGCCTGGCGCGCGCCGACGCGTCGCGTCGCCCACACGGCACCGACCTCGACGATCACGAGCAGCTGCAGCGTGAACAGCAGCGCCCAGGTGGTCGAGCTGTCGCCGGCGAGCTCCTTCGACGCCGGCGGGAGGGTCGCCGTGCGGGTCTGCCGGGCGCCTGGATCCTGGACGTCCGAGGTGAGCCGGGCGTCGAGGCGGACGACACCCTGCGGCAGGTAGGCCGGCCCCCGGGCGGTCTCGAGGACCAGGCGCGCCTCCCCGCTGGTGAGCCGCGGCGGMGACGGATCTCCCGCGTACCGCAGCCCCATGACCTCGAACGTCTGCTTGCCCTGCCCGGTCGTCACCGTGAGCGTGGCCCCGGGTGGGAGCTCCTGGAGACGCCCGAACGGCCCGCCGAAGGCCGCGGCGCGCCCCATGAGCACCGCGACCCCCAGCTGGCCGGGCAGCACCGTGTCCCGCCGATGACCCGGTCCCCCCATCAGGACGCCCGACGTCGTCCCCTCGACGACGATCTCGTCGACCCCGATCGCGGGGATCTGGAGACGGGCGACGGGTGCCCCGTCCGCCAGCAGGATGCCGTCGAACGTCCCCTCGGACACGGGCGCGGTCCCCGCGGCGAGCTGGTCGCGGAAGGCCGTGTCGAGGCGCTGCTGGGTGACGAGGTGCTGCAGCTGGCTGAACCCCGTGAGGTACACGGCGAACGTCAGCAGGATCGCGGCGACCAGCGCGGCCACCCCCCGCGCCACGCGCTGCCCGGTCGAGAGCGGCGCCTTGGGAGCCAGCGACCGCGGCATCTTGCGGGGCGGTCGCGGCCGGCGGGGCCCCGGCCCGGGAGGCGGCGCCGGCGGTGCAGGCGGCGGCGCCTCCTCGACGGGCGGCCGCTCGGTGGTCGTCGTCATGCGACCGGGACCGGTGCGGGCGTCGGGACGCTGCCCGGGCGGTCACCTGACAGCCGCGCGGAGACGATCCCGGCGGCCACCAGCAGGAGCACCACGAGCAGCGCCCACGGGACCGCGAGCACGGTGCGGTCGCGGACCACGGGCTCGACAGCCGTCGCCCCGGCCGGCACGACGGGCTTGAGCTCGGCGTGCGCGGTGACGAACGTCCACTGGCCGATGCCGTCGAGCTCCTGCGTGACCGTCCGCGACTCGCCCGGGGCGATCCCGGCGACCGTGAGGGTGGGCGCCGATCCCACGCGGTGGCCCGCCACGGCCGTCACCCAGAAGCGCACGGACGCGTCGACGGTCCGGTGCGAGGAGTTCCGCACGACGAGCCGCACGTCCAGGCGTCCGCCGCCGGGGTCGATCGACGCGCGGTACCGCGTCCGCAGCCCGCTGACGTCCAGCACGGTGGACGCCGCGGCGGCCTCGGGCGCGACCGGCTCGGCCACGGCCGCGTCGTCGCCGGGCGGGAGGTCCTGATCGGCCCCGGACCCCGAACCAGAACCCGAGCCAGAACCCGAGGAGCCTGCACCGCCGTCGGTCTGCCCGACGACCGCGTCGAGCCCCACACCCTGGCCGCCGTCGGGGTCGACGGCGCCCGCGGGCACCGCCTGCAGCAGCCCCACGGCCACGAGCGCTGCGAGCAGGAGGAGCCGCAGCGGCATCCGGACGCTCATCGCGCGAGGTCCGGCGTGCCCGCGGCGGCGCGGCGCGCCTCCTCCTGCGTGTACGCGATCCACTCCTGCGCCAGCCGGGCGTCCCGCCGGCGCTTGGCCCGCAGGCCGAACCACCCGCCGACGGCGAGGGCGACGAGCCCGAGGAGGATCCAGGGCACGGCGACGACCGTGGTGTCGCGGTGCACCGGCGCGAGCGCACCCGGGTCGAGCGCGTCGGCGTCGACGACCGGCTGGAGGTCGACGTACGGGCGCAGCAGGCCGGACCTGCCGACCCCGGGGACGTCGAAGGTCACGGACCTCGTCGCGCCGGGCAGCAGCTCAGGGATCTCGTCGTGCACCGCCCGCGCCGCCGTGAGGCCGAACCAGGTCTTCGCACCCGCGACGACCTTCGCCCCGAGGGCGACGTTGCCGGTGTTGGTGACGGTGACGGTGACCGTCGCCGGGCCGGTCAGAGGGTTGGTCCCGGCCGGCTGCGAGGCGCTGATGCTCGAGATCGTCAGTGCGGGCTGCAGCTCGCCCGCGACGCGGACGTAGAGCCGGGTGGCGACCCTGCGCTCGACCTTGACCTGCCCCTCGATCGCGCTCGCCGAGACGACGAGGCCCGCGGGGTGGTCGCCGGGACGCGCGTCGGCCGGCACCGCGATCGTGAACGGGACGACCTGCTGCGCGCCCGCGGCGAGCGCGATCGTCAGGCTCTTCTGGCCGCCGTCGAGCGTCACCCAGCCGCCGGCGTCCTTCGGCGGCTCGTCCGTCGCGAGGAGCGCGAACGCGCCGTCCTCGGTGTTGTAGGCATCCGTCGCGACCACCTCGACCGACTGGTCGGTGGTGCCGGTGTTCCGCACGAGGTACGCGTCGGTGACCTGCTGCCCCGGCTGCACCTGGTAGCTGAACCGGCTGCGCCCGTCCGGGTCGGTGCCGTCGCTCGGCGCGCCGGCGATCCCGACGGTGTCGTCGGCGTGGGCCGGTGCCGCGGCGGCGGCACCCGCACCGACCAGCAGGAGCACGAGCAGGGCGCGGACGAGGGGACCGACGGCCGGCCGGCGGTCCAGGAGCGTGGCGAGCATGGCTCATTCACGCGCGGGGACGTGGCGGACGGCCTGCGCCGTCGCGACTCCGTGGTGAACGCAGGACGGCGCCGCGGTGGTGAGTCCCCGGGCACGACGACGGCGTGGGCCGACCCCCGACCCACGCCGTCGTCGAACCTCAGGCGGTCACTGCGAGACGAGCGTCACCGTGAGCGTCGAGGTGTACGTCCCGGCGGGGCTGCCGGAGGGGGCGACGAACGTCAGGTCCGCGTCCAGCACCGAGTCGCCGGCCGAGCCCGCGGGGAGCTGGGCGAACAGGCTCGGATAGGTGGCCGAGCCCGCGACCTGCGCGGCACCGACGGTGGCCGGGACGCCGGAGACGTTCTTGGGCGCCAGGCCGAGCTGCTGCTTGCCGATCGTCGTCGCCCCGTTGACGAAGGCGGCGACGTTCGACGTCGTCAGGGTCCAGCCGGGCTTCGAGGCCGCCCGGCCGTCCTGCACCGTGAGGTGCCCGAGCGTGCCGGTCGACGTGGACAGCCCGTTGACGATCGCCGGGTTGCCGATGGTCGACGTCGAGGCGGCGGGCGCGACGAGCGAGAGCACCCCGTCGACGACCGGCGGCGTGGTGACCTGCGCCGACAGGCCCTGGTCCTTGCTGGTGCTGCCCGCGGGCGGCGGCGTCGTGGTGCCGCCGTCGATCTGCGTGTAGCTCCAGACGCCACCGGCGGCGACGTGGATGTGCACGAAGTGCTGCGACCCCACGACCGTGTTGCCGAACTTGGTGAACGCCCAGCCGATCGAGAARTCACCACCGGCGGTCATCGCCGACAGCGCAGCRCCSGMGGGYGTSGGCTGCGCCAGCGGRGAGACGTTGGGCAGGAAGAGCCCGGCCGGGTCGACGCCGGCGTTGCTGTTCCACGCCGTCCASGCCGCCTTGTTGTTCTCCTGGCCCTGCGGGGCGAGGAASGTGTAGATGTCGTCSGCGCCGGCGGCGATCCCCGCCGTCGTCGGGAASWKCGTGGTGAAGTCGCCCTGGGCGRCCACSGCGACCASCGAGGCGTTCAKCGGGAYMGRGKCYCCGACGTTGAACGGGTCACCGCTGGAGGAGTCGGCCAGGAAGAACGTGCCGCCGAAGGTCGGGTCGGTGGTCGAGTCGGCCGCGTTGGCGACCCCCACTCCCACCCCCGCCAGGGCGACTGCTGTGAGTCCGGCCGCGATGACGCGGCGGATCGGGCGTGCGGTCATGTCGATTTCTCTCTTCTCTCGGGTGTGTGTTCGAGGAGGGAAAATCCGGTCGGGGAAGGTCACGGGAGAGTCGCGTAGGCGCGGATCGGCGTGGCGCTCGAGGGCGCGAGGAAGCCGTACGCCTTCTTGACGGCGCCGGGGCTGGACGGCAGGGCACCGAAGCTCACGAGGCTGTTGCCGCCCTTGGTCGGGTCGACCAGCGTGGCGAGGTTGACGTCGTACTTGGCGTCGCTCGGGTTGACCTTGGCGTACTCGACGACGAGGTAGGTGTCGCGGCCCCACGTGGTGTCGGTGTAGAAGGCCGAGTTGGCGACGAGCGACGGGGCCGTGCCGGTGAACGGTGCGGCGGCGAGCGGCGAACCGATCTCGACGCCGGTGCTCCCGATCGTGCTGGGGGCGACACCGTTGGACTGCGCGATCCAGCTGGCGACCGAGAACGGCATGAGGTCGCCGACGGCGAGCACGGTGGCGTCGTTCTCCGCCGGGCCGTTCGGGGTGTTGTCGGTCGCGGGGACTGCGGTGCCCGGGGTGCCGACGGCGATCGCGCCGAGGAAGAACTTGCGGGTGCCCGAGTTCGACTGGGGCAGGCGCGGCCGGATCGTGGTCGAGCCGATCGTGGTCGGGGCGGACGCGGTGTAGATCGAGGTCAGCTGCGCCGTGGTCAGGCCGTTCATCACGGCGGCGTCGGCCGCGTTGGCCGCCTTGTACGCGTAGGCGACGGCGTCGCGGGCGAAGGGGACGTAGACCAGCAGTCCGGCGGTGTTGGCGTTCGAGCCGGGGCCGCTGGACGAGCGAGCGATGTCGACCTGACCGGTGATGGGCGCGGCGCTCGTCGTGGAGCCGTTGTTGTACGTGGTGCCCTTGATCGAGGCGATGAGCGCGTTGACGCCCGCACCCGAGCCGCCCGGGCGCCCGAAGAACGGGCCCTTGGGCTTGGTCTGGATGTTCGCCGAACCGAACGCGTCGTAGCTGGCCAGCGGGGTGCCGGCCGACAGGACGCGGACGGAGGGGCCGCTCGCGGTGGTGCCGTTGACGAGCGCGTTCATCGAGTCCTGCAGGGTGTCCGACCCGACAGCCACGTAGCTGCCGGAGACCGGGTCGGCCGAGGCGGGTCCGGCGAGCGCGACGGTCGTGGCCAGCAGGCCTGTCGCGACGCCCAGAACAGCGAGCTTGCGGAACTTCATGGTCGTTCCTTCCTCAGGGGTGGGTGTTGCCAGGGGAGGTGAGAGTTCAGGGGCCGCGGCGCCGCCGGATCAGCGGGACGCAGGCCGCGGCGGCCAGGCCGGCGGCCAGGCTGGCGGGCACCGTCGCCGCCAGCGGGCTCGGCGGCGTGT
>NZ_JBFULZ010000116.1:0-12729 GCF_054049635.1 Cellulomonas sp. P5_C6
ACGAGCGTGTCGGTCGGCCCGTTTCGGTGCTTGGCGACGATCAGGTCGGCCTCGCCCGCGCGGAGGGACTCCTTCTCGTAGGCGTCCTCGCGGTGYAGCAGGAAGGTTCCCGCCGTTCGGCATGCGGCCCGGACCTCGAACCTGCGGACGGCATCGACGGCGTCCGCCGACCGCACGATCCAGATGGTCAGTGGTGCAGCGGCGGCCACCGCTGACTCACCGCACCCCGGAGCGCCCGCGAAGCGTCGGGCGCCCGGCGTCCGGCGCTCAGCCGATCGCGCGGGTCACGAGCGCCGTGATCTGCTTCTCCGCGGCGGGGGTCAGCCGGGCCAGGGCGAACTCCGCCGGCCACATCGGGCCATCGTCGAGGGCCGCCACGTCGCTGAAGCCGAGCGTCGAGTACCGGTTCTTGAACTTTGCCGCCGGCTTGAAGAACAGCAGGACCTTGCCGTCCTTGGCGTAGGCCGGCATGCCGTACCAGGTCTTCGGCTCGAGGTCCGGCGCGACGTCCGTGACGAGGGCGTGCAGCCGCTCCGCCACGGCCCGGTCCGCGTCCTCCATCTCGGCGACCTTAGCGAGCAGGTCGTTCAGCCCGTCGGTCTTCTTGCCCGTCGCACGCACTTCCTTGGCGCGGTCCTTGATGGCGGCGCGCTCGGCGGCGGAGAAGCCTTCGGTGGTCTCGGTCGTGCTGCTCATGGTGGTTCCTTCCCTGGGGAGCTGTCATCGACCTGACGTTCGCCGGCGGCGCGTTGTGACAGAGACGCGGTCGCGGCCAGGTGTCACCGTCACGTCCACCGGCGCTCCGTGCAGCACTCTGGACCCATGGACGAATTGCTCGTCGTCATCGTGCTCGCACTGCTGGTGATCGCCGCCGCGACCGTCGTCAGTCCGCGCCTGGGCATCGCGGCGCCCCTGGTGCTGGTAGCGATCGGCGTCGGGGCGAGCTTCCTCCCGGTGTTCGGGTCGGTCGAGATCGAGCCCGAGTGGATCCTGGCGGGTGTCCTGCCGCCGCTGCTCTACTCGTCGGCGGTGTCGATGCCGGGCATGAACTTCCGTCGCGAGTTCGGCGCGATCAGCGGGTTGTCGGTGCTCTTGGTCGTCGCCAGCGCGCTGGTGCTCGGGCTGTTCTTCATGCTCGTCCTGCCCGACATCGGGTTCGCGTGGGGCGTCGCGCTGGGGGCGATCGTCAGCCCGACCGACGCCGTGGCCACCTCGATCATCAAGAAGACGTCCGTGTCGCAGCGGGTCGTCGCGATCCTCGACGGGGAGAGCCTGCTCAACGACGCGACCGCGCTGGTGCTGCTCCGCACAGCCATCGTCGCGACGGCCGTGTCGTTCTCGTTCTGGGGGGCAGTCGGCACGTTCGCCTACTCCGTGGTGGTCGCCGTCCTCGTCGGCCTGGCGGTCGGGTGGCTCAACCTGGCGGTCCGCAAGCACGTCACGGACCCGACCGTGAACACCGTCATCTCGTTCACGGTCCCCTTCATCGCGTTCCTGCCCGCCGAGGCGCTCAAGGCATCCGGGCTCGTCGCGGCCGTCGTCGCCGGGCTGGTCACAGGCATCGGCGCGCCGCGTGACCTGTCGCCGCAGAACCGGTTGTCGGACACGCAGAACTGGCGCACGGTCGAGCTGGTGCTCGAGGGGGTGGTGTTCCTGACGATGGGCGTGCAGATCACGTCGATCGTGGCCGACGTCGAGGCCGACAACGGCGGGGTCGGAACGGCGGTGCTGATCGCGGCCGGCGCCCTCGTGCTCACGATCCTGGTGCGCGCGGCGTACGTGGCCCCGCTGCTCGGCGTGCTCGCCCGCCGCGCCCAGCACGGCGAGAAGATGAAGCCGCGGATGCAGGAGTTCCAGGAGCGGATCGCGACCCCGGAGGGCACGCAGGAGTCGTTCCACGAGGTCAAYGGGCGGGGTCGCAAGGCGACGGACCGTGACCTCGACCGGTTCGCGCGGCGCGTCAGGCAGTCGGTCGCCGACATCGACTACTTCTTGCGCGAGCCTCTGGGCTGGCGCGAGGGCACCGCGGTGGTGTGGGCGGGGATGCGGGGTGCGGTCACGGTGGCCGCGGCACAGACGCTTCCCGACAACACCCCACAGCGCTCAGTCCTCGTCCTGGTCGCGTTCGCGGTCGCGACGATGTCGCTGCTCATCCAGGGCGGCACCATCGGCCCGCTGCTGCGCCGCATCACCCCGCAGGTCGACCAGGCTGCGCTCGATGAGCGGACCCACGACGAGCGGCAGCAGATCTTCGCGCTGATGCGATCGAGCGCCGAGGCCATCCCGCAGCCACCGACACCCACGGAGGACCCCACGCTGTCGGAACAGTTCGAGACGTCGAAGACCCATCGGCTCGCCGTCATCGGAGCGCAGCGGTCGGCGCTTCTCGACGCCCGCGACAACGGCACCTTCGATGCGGAGGTCCTGGACAACGCGCTGGCCAACCTCGACGCGGCGGAGATCGCCGTCGCACTGCGCGGCCGGTTCGCCAGCTGAGCGACACGACGCCAGCGCAGGGGACGAACTAGGCAGTTCAGGTAGTCGAACTAGGAGGCCCGACTAGTCAAAAGTGTCTTGCCTCTCGACAGGACGAGCGTGCGTCAGGCCTGCATGTCCACGAAGCGCGAGTAGTGCCCCTGGAACGCGACSACGAGCGTGTCGGTCGGCCCGTTTCGGTGCTTGGCGACGATSASGTCGGCCTCGCCCGCGCGGRGGGACTCCTTCTCGTAGGCATCCTCGCGGTGCAGCAGAATCACGATGTCGGCGTCCTGCTCGATCGAGCCCGACTCCCGCAGGTCGCTCATCTGCGGGCGCTTGTCGGTGCGCTGCTCGGCGCCACGGTTCAGCTGCGAGATGGCGATGACCGGGACCTCGAGCTCCTTGGCCAGCAGCTTCAGGGCCCGGGAGAACTCCGAGACCTCCTGCTGGCGGGACTCGACGCGCTTGCCGGACGACATCAGCTGCAGGTAGTCGATGACCACGAGCTTGAGGTCGTGCTTCTGCTTGAGCCGCCGGCACTTGGCCCGGATCTCCATGAGCGACATGTTGGGCGAGTCGTCGATGAACAGCGGCGCCTCGGAGATCTTTCCCATGGTCGCGGCGATCTTGGCCCAGTCGTCCTCGCCCATCTGGCCGTTGCGCAGCTTCTGCAGGTGCACGCGCGCCTCGGCCGACAGCAGACGCATGGTGATCTCGTTGCGGCTCATCTCGAGCGAGAACACGACGGACGTGAGCCCGTGCTTGATCGACGCCGACCGGACGATGTCGATGCCCATGGTCGACTTGCCGATGGCGGGGCGCGCGGCGAGCACGATCATCTGGCCCGGGTGCAGGCCGTTGGTGAGCCGGTCGAGGTCCGAGAACCCCGTGGGGACGCCGATCATGCCCTCGCCGCGGTGGCCGGCCGCCTCGATCTCGTCGACGGCGCCGCCGATGATGTCACCGAGGATCAGGTAGTCCTCCGACGAGCGCCGCTCGGTGACCGCGTAGACCTCGGCCTGGGCGTTGTTGACGATCTCGTCGACGTCGCCGCCGTCGGTGCCGTAGCCCAGCTGGACGATGCGCGTGCCGGCCTCGACCAGCTTGCGGAGCACCGACCGCTCCCGCACGATCCGCGCGTAGTAGCCGGCGTTGGCGGCGGTGGGGACCGAGGAGATGAGGGTGTGCAGGTACGGGGCGCCGCCGATGCGCTGGATCTCGCCGCGCTTGGTCAGCTCGTCCGCGACCGTGATGGCGTCGGCGGGCTCGCCGCGGCCGTACAGGTCGATGATCGCGTCGTACACGACCTCGTGCGCCGGGCGGTAGAAGTCGGTGCCGCGGATCTGCTCGACGACGTCGGCGATCGCGTCCTTCGAGATCATCATGCCGCCGAGGACGCTGCGCTCGGCGTCGAGGTCCTGCGGCGGGGTGCGGTCGTAGCCGGCGTTGCCCCCACGGCTGCCGCCGGACGGCATGCCGTACTCGAGCTCCTCGATCGTCACCTGATCCCCATCGTCGTCGTCGTACACATGTTCCATGGGGGGTCTGACATCCACGCCCACGCAGGTTCCCGAGCACAGATCGGGAGCTCGCACACGCGACGTTAGGGGTCCTGCGCCACTCCTCCAAACGCAGGAATCCGCCTGTGGGGAACCCCCGGCACATCTGTGGGGACACCTGCCGAGAACTGTGGAGGACCGCTCGCCTACTGTGAGGGAGCCTGTGGATCKGGACCGAATTTATCCACAGGCCGTGGACAGTGGTGTGGACGACCAGACGAATATGGGCACGGATCTGCGCCTCACCCGCGCAAACGCTGTGCACGTGCTGTGGACGCGAGAAGGGTTGGCCGAGATTTCATCTGTCGGACACCGATCCCCGGGCTTGGACCGGCAGATACTCGCGCTCGCCCTCCCGGCGCTCGGCGCCCTGGTCGCCGAGCCCCTCTTCGTCCTGGTCGACTCGGCCGTCGTCGGCCACCTGGGCACCGCCCCGCTGGCCGGTCTCGCGCTCGCCTCGACGGTCCTGGTGACGGTCGTCGGCCTGTGCGTCTTCCTCGCCTACGCCACCACCGCGGCCGTTGCGCGACGCCTCGGCGCCGGTGACCGGACCGGTGCGCTGCAGGTCGGCGTCGACGGCATGTGGCTCGCGCTCGGCCTCGGAGTCGTCCTCGCCGCCGCGACGTGGCTCAGCGCGCCGTGGCTGGTGGGAGCCCTCGGGGCGACCGGCGATGTGGCCGAGCAGGCCGTCATCTACCTGCGCTGGTCGTCGCCGGGCCTGCCCGGGATGCTGCTGGTCCTCGCGTCGACGGGCGCGCTGCGCGGGATGCTCGACACCCGCACACCGCTGGTCGTCGCGTCGGTCGGCGCCGTCGTCAACGCGGTGCTCAACATCGTGCTCGTCTACGGCGTGGGCATGGGCATCGCCGGCTCCGGGCTGGGCACCGCGCTSACCCAGMTCGCCATGGCCGYCGCGCTCACCCTCGTCGTGGTCCGCGGGGCCCGTGGCGTGGGCGCGCAGCTSCGACCGGCGGCCGGGGGCATCTGGGCCAACGCGCGCGCGGGAACCCCGCTGTTCGTCCGCACCCTGTCCCTGCGCCTCGCGATCCTGCTCACGGTCTGGGTGGCCACCGGCCTCGGCGCCGTCGAGCTGGCGGGGCACCAGGTGGTCGCCGCCGTCTGGGGGCTCGCCGCGTTCGCGCTCGACGCCCTCGCCATCGCCGCGCAGGCCCTGGTCGGGCACGGCCTCGGCTCCGCCGACGTGCCGCGCGTCCGTGCGGTCCTGCGCCGGACCCTGCAGTGGGGCGTCGGGGCCGGCGCCGCGCTCGGGCTCGTCATCGGCGGGCTCTCGTGGGCCTACGTGCCGCTCTTCACCGCCGACGACGACGTGCGCCGGGCCGCCGTCGCCGCGCTCGTCGTCGCCGCGCTGACCATGCCGATGGCGGGGTGGGTGTTCGTGCTCGACGGCGTCCTCATCGGCGCCGGCGACGGCCGGTTCCTCGCCTGGGCCGGCATGGCCACGCTGGTGGTCTACGTGCCGTTCGCACTGGCCGTCCGCGCCGCGGCCCCGCCGGGCGCGGCGGGGCTGGCGTGGCTGTGGGCGGCGTTCGCCGGCGTCTTCATGCTGGCCCGAGCGGCGACCACGGGCTGGCGCGCCCGCGGCACCGCCTGGATGGTCACGGGGGCATAGAAGCGCCCCGCTCCCACGAGGGGAACGGGGCGCTTCCGTGCAGCTCAGCTCAGGCTGCGACGACCTTGACGGTCACCGTCGCGGACACGTCTGCGTGCAGACGGACCGACACCTGGTACTCGCCGAGAGCCTTGATCGGCTGACCGATCTCGACCTTCCGCTTGTCGATCTGCGGCGCGCCCGACTTCTTGACCGCGTCAGCGATCTCGGCAGTCGTGACGGCACCGAACAGACGGCCCGACTCGCCGGCCTTGGCCGACACGACGACCGGCTTGCTCTGCAGCGAGTCGCGGATCGCCTTGGCGTCGTCGAGCGTCGCGATCTCGCGGGCCTTGCGGGCCTTGCGGATCGCGGTGATGTCCTTCTCGGCGCCCTTGGTCCAGGCCGTCGCAAGGTTGCGCGGGACGAGGAAGTTCCGGGCGTACCCGTCCTTCACCTCGACCACGTCGCCGGGGGCACCGAGGCCGGTGACCTCGTGGGTCAGGATGATCTTCGCCATGATGGTCTCCTTTCTCAGCGCGCCGACGACGAGTACGGCAGGAGTGCCATCTCGCGGGCGTTCTTGACGGCACGCGCGATCGCGCGCTGCTCCTGGACGGACACACCGGTCACCCGGCGAGCGCGGATCTTCCCGCGGTCGGAGATGAACTTGCGCAGCAGCGCAGTGTCCTTGTAGTCGACGACGTCGATCTTCGCCGCCTTGAGCGGGTTCTGCTTCTTCTTCGGCTTTCGGACCACGGCCTTGGCCATCGTGGTGCTCCTTGTCTGCTGGAGCCCTGGGCGTTGCCGTGCCCAGGGATGGGGAATGTCTGAGTGTCAGGCGCCGATCAGAACGGGGGCTCGTCGGAGTAGCCGCCACCGGAACCACCTGCGGGCGTCGCCCACGGGTCGTCCTGCTGGCTGCCGCCGCCGCCGGAGCCACCGAATCCGCCGCCACCGCCACCGTTGCTGAAGCCGCCGCCCCCGCCGCCGAAGCCACCGCCGCCGCCACCCGAACGCTGGGTCCGGGTGACCTTGGCCGTGGCGTAGCGCAGGGACGGGCCGACCTCGTCGACCTGGAGCTCGTACACGGTGCGCTTCTCGCCCTCGCGGGTCTCGTAGGAGCGCTGCACGAGCCGACCGGTCACGATGACGCGGGTGCCCTTGGTGAGCGACTCGGCGACCGACTCGGCCGCCTCCCGCCAGATCGAGCAGCGGAGGAACAGCGTGTCGCCGTCCTTCCACTCGTTGCTCTGGCGGTCGAACGTACGGGGGGTGGACGCGACGGTGAAGTTCGCGACCGCAGCCCCCGAGGGGGTGAAGCGCAGCTCGGGATCCCCGGTCAGGTTCCCGATCACCGTGATGACGGTCTCACCGCTCATGCCCAGCTCCTCGTTCGTTCGATCAGTCGGTTGATGTGGAGCCGCACGCTACGTGCAGCCACCCACACGAGATCAGGCGTCGGCGCGAAGGACCTTGGTCCGCAGGACGACCTCGTTGAGGCCGAGCTGGCGGTCGAGCTCCTTGGCGGTCGCGGGCGTCGCGTGGAAGTCGATGACGGCGTAGATGCCCTCGGACTTCTTCTGGATGTCGTAGGCAAGCCGACGACGACCCCAGATGTCGACCTTGTCGACAGTGCCACCGTCGGTCTTGACGACCGTCAGGTACTTGTCGAGCGACGGAGCAACGGTGCGCTCCTCGATCTCGGGGTCAAGGATGATCATGAGTTCGTACTGACGCAGGCTCATACCCACCTCCTCTGGTCTCAGCGGCCACGGTCGATCCGTGGCAGGAGGGTGTGTGCGTCGCTGAGCCGCGAGCTCCGTCCATGACGACGGCCTCTCCGGCACAGCAATCTCCAAGGCTACCCGGCCGGAGGCCACGGCCGAAATCGGCTGTGGACGACCGGGAGCCCGGAAGCTAGGGGGTCGGGGTCGGCGTCGGCGTCGGTGACGCCGGCGCCTTCGGCCCGGTCGAGATGACGAGGGTCACCCCGCTGCCGGCTGCGACGACCGTGCCGCCGCCGGGGTCGACGCGGATGACCCGGCCGGACGTCACGGTGTCCGAGGACTCGGACGCGACGGACGGCGAGAGCCCCGCGTTCATGACCGCGGCGGTCGCGTCGGCCTCGAGCTTGCCCTCGAGCCCGCTCGGGACGGCGATCTGGGTCGGCGCCTCCTGCGTCGGCTCAGGCGCGGCCGTCTCGGTCTGCGTGGGCGCGGGCGTCGCCGACGTCGTCGGCTTGGGGCCGACGTTCGCACGCTCCGGGAAGTCCTGCACCGTCGAGTACGGCGCCTGGGCGAACACGGCGGACATGTAGGACTGCCACACGAACGCCGGCCACGTCGCACCGGTCACGGCATCGACGAGCCTGCCGTTCTTCTTGTGGCCCCACGCGGTGATGGTGTCCTGCGCCTTGCCGTCCTCGCCGGTCTGGCTCAGCGACACCTCGGTGACGATGCTCGGCGTGAAGCCGACGAACCACGCCGACTTGTTCTCCTGCGACGTGCCGGTCTTGCCCGCGATCGGTCGGTCGAGGGGCTTGATCCAGTCCTTGCCGGAGCCCTTCTGGACCACCTGGGTCATCGCGTACGTCGCATCGGCGACGACGTCGGGCGCGAACGCCGTCGCCGACGTGTCCGGGTGCTGGTACGCGACCGAGCCGTCGGGGTTCTTCACGGACCGGACGATGAACGCGTCGTGGCGGGTGCCCCCGGAGGCGATCGTCGCGTAGGCCGTGGCCATCTCGAGCGGGTGGACCGAGGTGGTGCCCAGCACGTTGGCGGGGTTCGACTCGACCGGCGTCACGACGCCGGCCGCCTTCGCCGCCGCGGCCGTCTTCTCGGGACCGATCTGGAGGTTGAGCTGGGCGTAGACCGTGTTGACGGACTGCGCGGTCGCCTCGACGAGGTCGATCTTGCCGAACGACTCGTTGCCGAAGTTGCCGACCATCTTCGACGGCGAGTCCCAGCCGGCCAGCTTCTGGTCGTCGCGGCCGTTGAACCGCGTGGTCAGCGGGACGCCGTCACCGAGCGCCGCGAGCAGCGTGAAGGGCTTGAACGTCGAGCCCGCCTGCACGGTGTCGTACGTGGCCGCGTTGCGCTGGTCGGCGAGGTAGTCGCGCCCGCCGTACAGCGCGACGATCGCGCCGTCCTTGGGATCGACCGACGAGATCGAGACGCGCAGGCGGTCGCTCGCCGGCTTCTCGCCGTCCTGGTCGGGCAGGGTCCCGTCGAGGAAGCCGTTCGCCGCGGCGACCGCCGAGTCCTGGATGGGCTTCTGGATCGTCGTCTGGATGGCGAAGCCGCCCCGGTTGATCTCGTCGTCGGACAGGCCCATGGGGCCGCTGCCCAGCTCGTCGCGGACCATCTCGAGGAGGAAGCCGTCCGGGCCCTTCATCGTGTTCGAGCGCTTGTACTCGACCGTCGCCGGGAACACCATGGCCGCGCGGTCGGTGGCCGACAGCCAGCCCTGGCTCTCCATGGAGTCGAGGACGATGTTCCAGCGGGCCTCGGCCTTGGCCGGGCTCTTAGCCGGGTCCCAGTTGTTGGGCGACGGGATGATGCCGGCCAGGAGCGCGGCCTGCTCGCGGGTCAGCGCGGCGGCGTCGACACCGAAGTACGCCTGCGCGGCGGCCTGGATGCCGTACGAGTCACGGCCGAAGTAGATGGTGTTCAGGTAGGCGCCCATGATCTCGGGCTTCGACTGCGACTTGGCGATCTTGACCGCCAGCAGCGCCTCCTTGAACTTGCCGACGTAGTCCGTCGTCGTCTTGTCGACGTAGTACCGCTCCACGTACTGCTGCGTGAGCGTGGACCCGCCCTGCGTCTTGCCGCCGCGGAGGTTGTTGAGGAACGCGCGGCCCATGCCCGTGACCGAGATGCCGCTGTTGTTGGTGAAGAACGTCTTGTCCTCCGCCGCGGCGACCGACTGGCCGACGTACTCGGGGAGCGAGGAGTACTCGACGATCTGGCGCTTCTGCGCGGAGAACGTGCCCATCACGGGGCCCTGGCTGCMGTCGGTGTTGGCGTAGTAGACGGTGGAGGTCTGCGCGCGCGTGTCGTCGGCGGGGTCGGGGATCGTCGTCGACGCGTACGCCGCGACGACGGCACCGACGCCGAGGAACCCGATGACGATGAAGGTGCCGATGACGACGCGCCACGACGGCAACCAGCGGTGCAGGCCGTGGAAGCCCGTGCGCGGGTAGTCGACGAGGCGACGCTTGGGGGCGCTGCTGCGCGACGAGGACGTCGAGCCGCGGGGCGCACTGCGCTTGCCCCGGGCGGGAGCCCTCCGATTCGTGCCTGCCAACGCGCTGCCTTCCGTCCGACGACTGGGGATGGGCGAGCCCGCCCGTTTCCGGGCAGGCGTCAGCCGCTGAGCCAGTATGGGGGACCGCTCTGTGCTGGTCAGGGGACCCACGGCCGGTTTCGGCGGTCCTTCACACGATCGGCACGGCGCCCGCGAACGCCCACCTCAGACAGGGCCCGGGAACGTGACCGCGGTCACCGGCGGCGGGTCGGACTTGCTCGGTCCGTCGTTCTCGACATACTCTCCGGATGTATCGAGTTGATACATCGACTCCACCAACATCCTGAGGAGGTGCCCCCGTGCGCGGTCGTTCCGACGTGCTCGAGCCGGCCATCCTCGGGCTGCTGCACGAGTCCCCGATGCACGGCTACGAGCTGCGCAAGCGGCTCAACCTCGTGCTGGGGTCGTTCCGCGCGCTGTCGTACGGCTCGCTGTACCCCTGCCTGAAGTCGCTGGTCGACCGTGGGTGGATCCAGGGCACGGAGTCGATCGTCGCGCCGCACACCGTGGCGTCCAAGCGCGCCCGCATCGTCTACCAGCTGACCGCCGACGGCAAGGAGCACCTCCAGGAGGTGCTCGCGTCGTCCGGGCCGGCCACCTGGGAGGACGAGAACTTCGACGTCCGGTTCGCCTTCTTCGGGCAGACCGACGCCGAGACCCGTCTTCGGATCCTCGAGGGTCGGCGCACGCGCCTGACCGAACGGCTCGAGACGGTCCGCCTGTCCTTCGCCCGCACCCGCGAGCGCATGGACGAGTACACCCTCGAGCTCCAGCGGCACGGCCTCGAACAGGTCGAGCGTGAGGTCCGCTGGCTCGACGGGCTGATCGACAACGAGCGCGGCCTCCGTCGCACCCGTCCTGCAGGCACCGGTCGTCCGGCCGTTGCTGACACACCCGCTGGGGACGACGACGTCGCCCCCGCGCGAACCACCGAGAAGGAGCGAGGATGACCTCCATCCGCGTCGCCATCGTCGGCGTCGGCAACTGCGCCGCGTCGCTTGTCCAGGGCGTGCACTACTACGCCGACGCAGACGCCAACAGCACCGTGCCGGGTCTCATGCACGTGCAGTTCGGCGACTACCACGTGCGCGACATCGAGTTCGTCGCCGCGTTCGACGTGGACGCGAAGAAGGTCGGCTTCGACCTCTCCGAGGCCATCGTCGCCTCCGAGAACAACACCATCAAGATTGCCGACGTCCCGCCGCTCGGCGTGACCGTGCAGCGTGGCGTGACCAACGACGGTCTCGGCAAGTACTACCGCGAGACGATCACCGAGTCGGACGCGGAGCCGGTCGACATCGTCGCCGCCCTGCGCGAGGTCCAGGCCGACGTCCTGATCTGCTACCTGCCCGTCGGGTCCGAGATCGCCGCGAAGTACTACGCGCAGTGCGCGATCGACGCCGGTGTCGCGTTCGTCAACGCCCTGCCCGTCTTCATCGCGTCCGACCCGGTGTGGGCCGCGAAGTTCGAGGCCGCCGGTGTCCCGATCGTCGGCGACGACATCAAGTCGCAGGTCGGCGCCACCATCACGCACCGCGTTCTCGCGAAGCTCTTCGAGGACCGCGGCGTCGTGCTGGACCGCACGTACCAGCTGAACGTCGGCGGCAACATGGACTTCAAGAACATGCTCGAGCGCGAGCGCCTGGAGTCCAAGAAGCTCTCCAAGACGCAGGCCGTGACCTCCAACCTGACCGGCCCCCTGGGCGGCAAGAAGGAGGACCGCAACGTCCACATCGGCCCGTCGGACTACGTCGCCTGGCTCGACGACCGCAAGTGGGCGTACGTCCGCCTCGAGGGTCGCGCCTTCGGTGAGGTCCCCCTGAACCTCGAGTACAAGCTCGAGGTCTGGGACTCGCCCAACTCGGCCGGCATCATCATCGACGCCCTGCGCGCCGCGAAGATCGCCAAGGACCGCGGCATCGGCGGCCCCATCCTGTCGGCGTCGACGTACTTCATGAAGTCCCCGCCGGTCCAGATGGAGGACACCCTGGGCCGCGCCCAGCTGGAGTCCTTCATCCGCGGAGAGAACGAGCGCTGAGCTCGAACCACCCGCTGACCTGACGACGAAGGCGCGCATCCCCTCGGGGGTGCGCGCCTTCGTCGTGCCGTCGGCTCAGCGGGCCGATCCCACCACCCAGGACTCCAGCCCGGTCCACCACCGCGTCGATCCGTCGGGAAGGCCGGCCGGGTCCGGGTCGGGGATGAGCTCGATCGTCGCGCCCGTCGTCGTGTCGTACGTCGACAGGTGGGTCGGCCACGGGTCGCCGCCGCACTGCCGCGAGGCGCCGACGTAGACCTCGGAGCCGATGCTCGCCAGCTGGAACGAGCAGTCGTCGGCGGCGTGCGGGAGCTTGGTCGCCGTGGCGCCGTCGAAGACCGCGAGCCCGGACGCTCCGTCGCCGGCGGCACCGGGGGTCGTCACCGTGACGATCCGGCCATCCCCGGCCGCGACCCCTTCGCGTGGACGGGTCCCGGTCCACCCGAGGGCCACGGGGACTGCCGCGGGATCGGAGACGTCCAGCGTGAACAGGTCGCTGACCGTCCCGCCGCCGCCCACCGGGTCGCAGGCCAGGAACAGGTCAGTCTCGGACGACCATGCCGACGCGTAGCACCGCGACCCGGGGGCGAACGGTGGGATCTCGTGGGTGCCGCCGGTGCGCACGTCGACGACGACCACGCCCGCCCCGTCGTCGACGGGCGACACCGCGACCCGCGTCCCGTCGGCGTTCGGGACGGCGATCCCGGCCGGGCCGACCAGCACCTTCACCGTCC
>NZ_JBFULZ010000117.1:0-12685 GCF_054049635.1 Cellulomonas sp. P5_C6
GCGATCGACCTGCTGGTCAGCCAGATCCACGGCGGGGCCGTGCCGCAGGACGAGCTCCTGTTCGAGCCCGAGCTCGTCGTGCGCGGCTCGACCGGCCCCGCGCCCGCGCAGCCGGCGGCGCTCGCCGACTGACTCCGACCTGCACCGACGGACCCCGTCCCGCCCACCCGGCGGGGCGGGGTCCGTTGCTTCCGGACCGCGTTCGGTCACACTTCGATAACTGTCCTGTCAGTTTCTTGCGTGGTTCCAGTCGCTTCCTTTAGTGTCTGGAACGCGACAGCGACGTCTCGCGGTGGTCCCCAGGGTCCGCGGAGCACGACGCGGCCGCAGGAAGCGGACAACCGGCCCCGTCGCCGTCGACGGCGGCCCACGAGAGACGAGACCCGAGTGGCGCAGGCTCAGCCCGAGACCGACCCGCAGTGGTGGCGTGGCGCAGTGATCTACCAGGTCTATCCGCGCAGCTTCGCCGACGGGAACGGGGACGGCACCGGTGACCTGGCAGGTCTGCGTGCGCACCTCCCGTACCTGCGGGACCTCGGGGTCGACGCGATCTGGGTGACCCCCTGGTACGTGTCCCCGCTGGCGGACGGCGGGTACGACGTCGCCGACTACCGGGCGATCGACCCGGCGTTCGGCACCCTCGAGGAGGCCGAGCTCGTCATCACCGAGGCCCTGGCCCTCGGCATCCGGACCATCATCGACGTGGTCCCCAACCACGTGTCCGACCAGCACGAGTGGTTCCAGGCGGCGCTCGCCGCCGGTCCCGGCTCGCCGGAGCGAGACCGGTTCTGGTTCCACCCCGGCAAGGGCGAGCAGGGCGAGCAGATCCCCACGCACTGGGTCTCCGACTTCCAGGGCAGCACGTGGACGCGCACCACCAACCCGGACGGCACCCCCGGCGAGTGGTACCTGCACCTGTTCGCGCCGCAGCAGCCCGACGTCAACTGGTCGCACCCGGAGGTCGTCGAGGAGTTCGAGTCGGTGCTGCGGTTCTGGTTCGACCGGGGCGTCGCGGGCATCCGGATCGACTCGGCGGCGCTGCTGGTCAAGGACGCGTCGCTGCCAGAGGTCCCGGCACACCCGGGTCCCGGCGAGCACCCGCACGTCGACCGCGACGAGCTGCACGACGTCTACCGCGGCTGGCGGTCGGTGGCCGACTCGTACGAGGGCACGCGCGTGCTCGTCGGCGAGGTCTGGCTCCAGGACAAGGCACGCTTCGCGCAGTACCTGCGTCCCGACGAGATGCACACGGCGTTCAACTTCGACTTCATGGCGCGGCCCTGGGACGCCAAGCAGCTGCGGGAGTCCATCGACATCACGTTGGCCGCGCACGGGCCCGTCGGGGCGCCGGCCACCTGGGTGCTGTCGAACCACGACGTCACGCGGCCGGTCACCCGATACGGGCGCGACGACACGTCGTTCGCGTTCACCGCCAAGCGGTTCGGCACGCCGACCGACCTCGCCGTCGGCCTGCGCCGGGCCCGCGCCGCCGCGATGCTCACCGCCGCGCTGCCCGGGTCGCTGTACATCTACCAGGGCGACGAGCTCGGGCTGCCTGAGGTCGAGGACCTGCCGCTCGACGTCCTGCAGGACCCGATGCACTTCCGCTCCGAGGGCGTCGACCCCGGCCGGGACGGCTGCCGCGTGCCGCTGCCCTGGTCCGGCTCGTCGGCCCCCTACGGGTTCAGCCCCGCCGGCTCGACCGCGCCCCCGTGGCTGCCGCAGCCGGGCGCGTGGGCGGAGCTGACCGTCACGGCGCAGGAGGCCGACCCCGCGTCGACCCTGCACCTGTACCGCGACCTCCTGGCGATCCGCCGGGCCGAGCCCGCCCTGGGCGACGGCCCGATGACGTGGATCGACTCGGCCCACGACGTGCTCGCGTTCGCCCGTGGCGGGCTCGTGTGCGTCGTGAACCTGGGCGACGAACCCGCCGCCCTGCCCGCCCACACCGATGTCCTGCTCACGAGCGCCCCGCTCGTCGCAGGTCTGCTGCCGCGCGACACCGCCGCGTGGCTGCGCACCCCCGCCTGACCCGACCGCAACACCAGCTCGACCCGCACTGATCCCGACCGCAGAACACGACCGCGACCTGGCACCCTGTCAGGGGCGATCCCTCACGAAGGAGTGACGATGAGGTCCTCACGCACCACCGCGCTCACCATGGCCGGTGTGCTCTCGCTCGGCCTGCTGGCCGCGTGCAGCAACGACGACACCCCGTCGGGCGACTCGTCGTCGGCCGGCGCCGACAAGGTCACCATCACGGTCGCCGGGCTCCAGCCCGGCGCCGAGCAGACGGCCGTGGACGCCCTGAACGAGCGCGTCCAGCAGTTCGAGGAGAAGTACCCGGACATCACGATCAAGACGCAGGAGTACAACTGGCTGGCGTCGACCTTCGCGGCCGACCTCGCCGGTGGCACCCTGCCCGACGTCTTCGAGGTGCCGGCCACCGACACCAAGGTGCTCATCCAGAACGGCCAGATCGCCGACATCGACGCCCAGGTCAAGCAGCTCCCGTACGCGAACGACTTCAACAAGGAGGTCCTCGCGGCCGGGCTGAGCGACGACGGGAAGATCTACGCGGTCCCCGCCAAGTCCATCTACGCCGTGGCGCTGCACTACAACCGCAAGCTGTTCACGGACGCCGGGCTGGACCCGGACAAGCCGCCGACGACGTGGGACGAGGTCCGCGCGGACGCCAAGACCATCCACGACAAGACCGGCACGCCGGGCTACGCGATGATGGCGCTCGACAACGCCGGTGGCTGGCAGCTGACGGCCGCGGCCTACTCGCGCGGCGGTCGCACCCAGGTGCTCGACGGTGACAAGTACAAGGCCACGCTGACCGACCCGGCCGTCAAGGAGTCGCTGCAGTTCCTCGGCGACCTCAAGACGGACGGCTCGCTGCTGGAGAACACGCAGCTGGGCTGGGGCGACATCAACGCGGGCTTCGCGGCCGGCCAGTTCGCCATGTACACGTCGGGCTCGGACATCTACACCGCTCTGGTGCAGAACAACGGCGTCACCGCGGACAACCTGGACTACGGGCTGACCGCGCTGCCGAACGAGGGCGACGACTCCGGGACGCTCGGCGGTGGCACCTACGCCGCCGTGGCGCCCCAGGCGACGGACGAGGAGAAGGACGCCGCCGTCAAGTGGATCGACTTCTGGTACCTGTCCAAGCTGGTCGACCAGGACCAGGCCGTGGCCGACGCCAAGATCCTCGCGGAGCAGACGCCTCCGCAGGCCGTCGGTACCCCGACCCTGCCGATCTTCAGCAAGGACCAGTACACGACGTCGCTCGGCTGGATCAAGGACTACGTCAACGTCCCGCTGGACCACATGACCGGCTACACCGACGTCATGTTCACCCAGCCGGTCATCCCTGAGGCCGCTCGCGCGACCCAGGAGACCTACGGGCTGCTCTTCCCGATCGTGCAGGCGGTCATGACCGACCCCAGCGTCGACCTGGACAAGCTGCTCGACGAGGCGAACACGCAGTCGCAGGCCCTGATCGACCAGGCCGGCTGACACCGGTGGGGGTGCCCGGCCCGGGTCCGTCCCCGGGCCGGGCACCATCGCCCTGTCCAGCAGACCGATGACGACGACGACACGCACCGAGAGAAGGACCGCATGACCACCGACACCATCGTCGAGCCACCGACCAGGAGACGATCCCCGGCGACCTGGGTCCGCGGTGGTGGCCTGAGCACGCTCGTGTTCGCGCTGCCGATGCTGGTGATCTTCGGGGTCTTCTCGTGGGCGCCCATCGTCAAGGCCGTCATCATGAGCTTCCAGAAGACGAACCTCATCGTGACGTCGTGGGTCGGGCTGGAGAACTTCCAGCGGGTGTTCGCCGATCCCGTCCTGCCGATGGCCATCCGCAACACCGCGTACTTCGCCCTGCTGGCCCTGATCTTCGGCTACCCCGTGCCGCTCATCGCCGCGGTGCTCATGAGCGAGGTCCGGCGCGCCAAGGGCCTGTACTCGGCCCTGGCCTACCTGCCCGTCGTCGTGCCGCCCGTGGTCGCCGTGCTGCTGTGGAAGTTCTTCTACGACCCGCGGCCCGAGGGCGTGTTCAACACGATCATCGGCTACGTCGGGATACCGCCCCAACCCTGGTTGCAGAGCGCGACGTCGGCCATGCCGTCCCTCGTGCTCGAGGCGACCTGGGCCGCGGCCGGCGGCACGGTGATCATCTACCTCGCCGCGCTGACCGCCGTGCCCACCGAGCTGTACGACGCCGCCGAGGTCGACGGTGCCTCCGTCTGGGGCAAGATCTGGCACGTCACGATGCCGCAGCTGCGCGGCGTCCTGCTCATCACCTTCATCCTGCAGATCATCGGGACCGCCCAGGTGTTCCTCGAGCCGTACCTGTTCACCGGCGGTGGTCCCGCGAACGCGACGATCTCCGTGCTGCTGCTGGTGTACCGGTACGCGTTCCAGAACAGCCTCGGCGGGAACTACGGCATGGCGACGGCGCTGTCCCTCATGCTCGCCGTGTTCCTCGCCGTGATGTCCCTGATCTACTTCCGCCTCACGCGCAGCTGGAGCACCTCGTGACCACGACCACCCCGTCCCTGCCGGAGGCGGTGCTCCCCGACGAGGTCCCGACCGGACCGGCCGAGGGCGTCAGGACGCCGCCGCCCGAGGACGACCGCACCGCGGTCTCCACGTCCGACTGGCGCCGGCCGCGCGTACGCCACACCTGGAACACGATGCACGTGCTCCTRCTGGTCCTGCTGATCGTCTGGTGCGTCGGGCCGCTGCTCCTGCTGGGCAAGTTCGCCATCACGCCGACCCAGGACATCCTGCGCACGCCGCTCGCGATCTTCCCCAACGGCGTCAAGTGGTCCAACCTGCACGACGCGTGGTTCGACATCGACATCAGCAAGTACTTCGTCAACACCGTCGTGCTGGCCGCGGGCTCGTGGGCCTCGCAGATGCTCGTCGCGACGACCGGCGGCTTCGTCCTGTCGGTCCTGCGGCCGCACTGGGCCCGCTACGCCCAGGGCCTCGTCCTGGCGACCCTGTTCGTGCCCGCCGTCGTCCTGCTGGTGCCGCTGTACCTGATCATCCTGCACCCGCCCCTCATCGATCACTCGCTGGTCAACTCGTACTGGGCGGTCTGGCTGCCCGCCGGCGCCAGCGCGTTCAACGTCGTCCTGGTCGCCCGGTTCTTCGACAACCTGCCGCGCGAGATCTTCGAGGCCGCCCGCGTCGACGGCGCCGGACCCTTCCGGCTGTTCTGGTCGATCGTGCTGCCCATGAGCAAGCCGATCCTCGGCGTCGTCTCGGTGTTCGCCGTGATCGCGTCCTGGAAGGACTTCCTCTGGCCGCTGCTGGTCCTGCGCAACCCCGACCTGCAGCCCCTGTCCGTCCGGCTGCCGTCCCTGGAGGCGACGACCGACAAGGGCACCCTCATGGCCGCGTACGCGATCGCGACCGTCATCCCGATCCTCATGTTCCTGGTGTTCCAGCGCATGTTCCTGCGCGGCGCCGGGCTCGGAGGAGCCGTCAAGGGCTGAGCGTCCGCAGCGTTCGCCCGTCCCGACGCCCGGTGGTGCTCGTCGCCGCCGGGCGTCGGCGTGCTTTCTGACAACGCGTCCCGACAATCTCACGGGCCGGTGCGGCCGCTCGCCGCGAGGGCGCCGGGCGGCCGGTGCGATGATCGGACGGTGGCCCCTGACACCGCCGTGAGCACCCGTACGCCCTCGTCCGACCTCAGCCCTGTCGCCCCGTACGACGCGCTCCTGCTGTTCTCGTTCGGCGGCCCGGACGGCCCCGACGACGTGCTGCCGTTCCTGCGCAACGTCACCGCGGGAAAGAACATCCCCGACGAGCGCCTCGCGGTGGTCGCCGAGCACTACCACCACTTCGGCGGCGCCAGCCCGATCAACGGGCAGAACCTGGCGCTGCAGAAGGCGCTCACCGAGGAGCTCGCCCGTCGTGGGCTCGAGCTGCCGGTGGTGTGGGGCAACCGGAACTGGGAGCCGTACACCCGCGACGCCCTGGGGGCGGCCTACGCGGACGGCGCCCGGCGGATGGTCGCGCTGGTGACCAGCGCGTACTCGTCGTACTCCGGCTGCCGCCAGTACCGGGAGAACCTCTGGGCGTCGCTCGACGAGCTCGGCGTCGACGTCGGCCTCGGCGAGGGCGAGCACCCACTGGTCGTCGACAAGGTCCGCTCGTACTTCAACCACCCCGGGTTCGTGCAGGCGAACGTCGACGCGGTGACCGAGGCGTACGAGTCGCTGGGCCGTGACGCGCGGCTCGTGTTCGTCACCCACTCGATCCCGGACGTGATGGAGGAGGCGTCGGTGGTCAGCGGTGCGTCGTACAGCGCGCAGCACCTCGACGTCGCCGCGACCGTCGCGGCCKCGGTCGGGGAGCGGCTGGGCCGGCCGGTGACCTGGGACCTCACCTACTGCTCGCGCTCGGGACCGCCGAGCCAGCCGTGGCTCGAGCCCGACGTCAACGACCATCTGACGGCCCTCGCGAGCGAGGGGGTCGAGGCCGTCGTGCTGTCGCCGATCGGGTTCGTCTCGGACCACATGGAGGTCGCGTTCGACCTCGACACCGAGGCCCTGGAGACGGCCGCGGAGCTCGGGCTCGTCGCGGTGCGGGCGGACACGGTCGGCACCCGGGAGCCGTTCGTCCGCGGTCTGGTCGACCTCGTCCTGGAGCGGGCGGCGCTGGCTCGCGCCGGCTACGGCCCGTCCACGGGCGTGACCGCCGACCTCGCCGCCGACGCCGCCGCCCGGCCGGTGCCCGAGGCCACGGTCGGCGAGCTCCCGCCGTGGCGGTCGGTGTGCCRCCCCGGCTGCTGCGAGATGCGCGCCGGCCAGCCCACGGGCATCCCCGCCGCCTGCTCGACCGACCCCCTGTCCTGACCCCCTGACCTGGAGCACCCGCGATGACGCACGACGCCGAGACCCTCAACGCCACCGTCCGGTACACGATGTGGACCGTCTTCGCCCTGGAGGAGGTCCTGCCGGAGGACGACGACGAGCGCGCCGAGCTCATCGCCGCCGCCCAGGCCGCGGTGGCCGACGACGGCCTGGTGGTGCGCGGCTGGTACGACGTCGCGGGCCTGCGGGCGGACGCGGACCTGATGGTCTGGTGGCACGCCGCGACGGTCGAGGAGGTCCAGGGCGCCTACCAGCGGCTGCGCGCGAGCGACCTCGGGCGGCACCTGCTGCCCGTGTGGTCGGTGGTCGGCCTGCACCGGCCCGCCGAGTTCAACCGCTCCCACGTCCCTGCGTTCCTGGCGGGTGAGCCGGCCGGCGACTACATGACGGTGTACCCGTTCGTCCGCTCCTACGACTGGTACGTGCTGCCCGAGGACGACCGCCGCCGCATGCTCGTCGAGCACGGCCAGGCCGCCCGGGGGTACGCGGACGTGCGCGCCAACACCGTCTCGGCGTTCGCGCTCGGCGACTACGAGTGGATCCTCGCCTTCGAGGCCGCCGAGCTGCACCGGATCGTCGACCTGATGCGCGACCTGCGCGCCACCGACGCCCGCCTGCACGTCCGCGAGGAGGTGCCGTTCTACACCGGCCCGCGCGTGACCCTGGAGACGTGGGCGGACCGTCAGCCGCGCGGGTGACATCATCGGGGGATGGTCGATCTGGCGGGTACCTGGCGGTTCACCGCGCTCGAGGGCGCCGAGGTCGAGGGACCGCGTCGCGCGACGCCATGGCTGACCTTCGACGGTGACGGTCAGGTGTTCGGCATGGCCGGGGTCAACCGGGTGCGCGGCACGTGGGAGCTCGCCGGCGACGGGCTGACCTTCGGGCCGGTGGTGTCCACGATGATGGCGGGCCCGCCGGACGCGATGGACTGCGAGCAGCGCGTGTTCCGGCTGCTCAGCGGCACGGTCGCGGTGTCGACGCCCGACGACGACACGCTGGAGCTCACCGGGGACGGGTCGGCGCGGCTGGTCCGCGACCCCACCGCCGGGGACCAGCCGGTCTGACTCGGGAGGCGTCCCCGGTCGGGTCAGGCCGCGACCGTGACGGCCGGCCAGCGGGACGCGACCTGCGACAGCGTGTGCACCCGGGTGGCCACGTCGAACGCGGTCCCGGTGATCATCAGCTCGTCGGCTCCCGTGCGGTCGACCAGTGCGGCCAGCTCGTCGACCGCCCGGTCGGCCGTCGTGGCCACCTGCGTGCCGGGGACCCGCGCGAAGAAGTCGGCGGCCGCAGCCGGGTCGAGCAGGGCGAGCTCGCGGGCGGCGTCCTCGGGCGAGACGATCGGCCCGAGCGGCCGACCGGTGCGCAGCGACAGAGCCATGACCCGGCTGGGACCCGCCAGGTAGTGCGCCTCGTCGTCGGAGTCGGCGACCAGCACCGACGCGGAGACCATGAGGCGCGGCGCGTCCAGCACGGGCGACGGGCGGAACGCGCGGCGGTAGGCGTCGGCCGCCTGCAGCGTGTGGCCCGTGTTGAAGTGGTGGGCATAGCTGAACGGCAGCCCCAGCTCGCCGGCCAGCTCCGCGCTGAACGAGCTGGACCCGAGCAGCCAGACCTGAGGCGTCGACGTCGCCGCCGGCGTGGCGGACAGGCGGGTGGCGCGCAGCGACGGGGCCCGTCCCTCCAGCCGCTGGCCGAGCAGGGCCAGGACGTCCACCACCTCGGCGGGGAAGTCGTCGGCGCCCAGGCCCTCGACCGTGCGGCGCAGCGCGGCGGCGGTCATGGGGTCGGCGCCGGGCGCGCGGCCGATGCCGAGGTCGATGCGGCCGGGGTGGAGCGCCTCGAGCATCGCGAACTGCTCGGCGACCACGAGCGTCGGGTGGTTGGGCAGCATGACCCCGCCGGAACCGACCCGGATCCGTGACGTGGCCGCGGCGAGGTGCGCGAGCAGCACCCCCGGGGACGTGGAGGCGACCGCGGGCATCGCGTGGTGCTCCGCCACCCAGAACCGTGCGTAGCCCGCGTCGTCGGCGGCGCGAGCGAGGGTCGTCGTCGCGGCGAGCGCGTCCGAGGAGGACTGGCCGACGGCGACCGGGGAGGTGTCGAGCACGGACAGGGGCACCGGGTTCTGGCGAGTCACCTCGTCAGCAACACCGGCACCCCCGTCCGTACTCCCGTCAGGGGTAGAGGCCGCGGATCTGGTGCGCCTCGGCGACGCGCCGGACGCCGATGGTCAGCGCCGCGTCGCGCAGCGAGATGCCCTCGGCGCTCGCCACGGCAGCCACCGCCCGGTGGGCCGTGATCATCCGGTGCTCCAGGCGGTCCTCGATCTCGCGCTCGGTCCACCAGTACGCCTGGTTCGCCTGCACCCACTCGAAGTACGACACGACCACGCCACCCGCGTTGGCCAGGATGTCGGGCACGACGACGACGCCGCGCTCCGCGAGGATGCGGTCGCCCTCGTGCGTCGTCGGGCCGTTGGCGGCCTCGACGACCCACCGCGCCTTGACCCGGCCCGCCGCCTCGGCGTCCAGGACACCCTCGACTGCCGCCGGGATGAGCAGGTCGACGTCGAGCGCGAGGAGCTCGGTGTTGTCGATCGGTTCGCCGCCCTCGAAGCCGACCACGGTGCCGGTCACCGCGACGTGCCGCTCGAGCCCGGCGATGTCGAGGCCGTCGCTGTGCATGACGCCGCCCTGCTCGTCGCTGACCGCGACCACGCGGGTGCCCGCGTCGTGCAGGAAGCGGGAGGCGTGCGAGCCGACCTTGCCGAAGCCCTGCACGGCGGCGCTCACCTCGCGCAGCTTCACGCCCGCGTCACCCAGCGCGGCAGCCGCCGAGTGCACGACGCCCCGGGAGGTCGCGGTCGCCCGTCCGAGCGAGCCCCCGACCGCGAGCGGCTTGCCGGTGGTCACGGCGGGGATGGTGTAGCCGAGGTTCACGGAGTAGGTGTCCATGACCCACGCCATGGTCTGCTCGTTGGTGCCGATGTCCGGCGCCATGATGTCCCGCTCCGGGCCGATGATCGGCATGATCTCGCTGGTGTAGCGACGGGTGACGCGCTCGAGCTCCGCCTGCGAGTACAGCCGGGGGTCGATGGTGACGCCGCCCTTGGCGCCGCCGTAGGGGACGTCGACGACCGCGCACTTCCAGGTCATCCACATGGCCAGCGCCCGCACCTCGTCGACGTCGACGGAGGAGGAGTAGCGCAGCCCGCCCTTGCCCGGGCCGCGGGAGATGTTGTGCTGCACGCGGTACCCGGTGAACAGCTCGATCTCGCCGTCGTCCCGACGCAGGGGGACAGCGACGTTCATCTCGCGCCGGGGTGTGGCGAGCATGCGGTGGAGCCCCTCGGTGTAGCCGAGGATCTCGACGGCCGAGGCGAGCTGTGCCTGGGCGGTGGCGAGGGGCGTGGTCTGCTGCGGGGTCTCCGCTGTGAGGTCCGTCACGTCCCCCACCTTGTCACCGCCGACGGCCGGCGCACGGTAGGCCCGAAGGCTGAGCCGGGCGTGTCCGAGGCGCGGGCAGGACGAACCGGGCAACGCGGGCGTCGTCGGGCGACGATCCTGGTCAGCGGCGTCCCACAGGCCCGGTCCGTGCGCGGGATTCACCCGCTGCGTGGGTCCGCTCAGCAGACCTGCGCGTCGTCGAGCGGCTTCACGACGGATCCGCCGAGGTGCCGCGAGTGGCGCGCAGGCACGAGGACGCACGTGCCGAAGGTGCCGTTGAGGTACGTGCCCTTGACGAAGACGTCCGTGTACCGGCAGTTGTAGACGCGCACCGTGTAGTACGTCGGGTGGTTCACGTAGACGCCGGTCAGCCACGCGCAGAAGGCCTCCTCGCCCTCGATCGTGGCCTGCGGCTGGACGACGCCGCCGGCGCTCAGCGCGGCGCGCGGCAGGGTGGGGTCCGCGACGACGGGCGAGTCCGCGGCGACGGACGGTGCCGCGACCGCCAGGCTGCCCAGCGCGAGGGTCGCCGCGGCCACGGCCGTGACGAGGGCGCGTCGGGCAGGAGCGATCATGGTGGTCCCCCAGGGTGGGTCGACGGTGGCGTCGGTGCATCCGCACGTGCGTGCCCCCGTGCGCGGCCGCTCCCACCCTGGCGACGGGCTGACCGGCTGGTCAACCGGCATCCGGGCGACCCACGTCGCACAGACGGTCCTTGACAGCCCAGACTGGCCCCGGGCCGAGACCCGGTCCACCCCGAGGACGAGGAGAACCATGTCGACCACAGGCGACGTGACCGAGGATGCGATCCGGCTGGCCCGGACCTGGCTCTCGGCGACGGCGGAGGGCCAGACGGCCACCGAGCGACGCACCACCGGCCGGTTGGCCGCACTCGTGGCGGACCCGGCCGGGCTCGAGCTCGCGGTGCGGTTCGTCGACCGGGTCGCGCGCCCGCAGGACGTGCGCGTGGCCGCCCGGGAGCTCGCCGGTCTGACGTCGGGGGCCGCCTCGGGGTTCCTCGGCCCGCTGGACCGGGCGATGCTCGGCGCCGGTGCGCTCGTGGCTCCCGTGCTGCCCGACGTCGTCGTGCCCGCGGCCCGCCTGCGCCTGCGCAGCCTGGTCGGCCACCTGGTCGCCGACGACGGCCCGGGCCTGGCCAAGCACCTCGCGGCGACGCGCGCCGCGGGGTTCCGGCTCAACCTCAACCTGCTCGGCGAGGCCGTGCTCGGGGAGCGCGAGGCGACCGCGCGGCTGGCGCGGGTGCACGCGCTGGTCGAGCGTCCCGACGTCGACTACGTGTCGGTCAAGGTGTCGGCCGTGGCCAGCCAGCTGTCCACGTGGGACACCGAGGGGAGCGTCCGCCGGGTGGTGGACCGGCTGCGGCCCCTGTACCTGACCGCGGCGCGGCACGGCACGTTCCTCAACCTCGACATGGAGGAGTACCGCGACCTCACGCTGACCCTCCGGGTGTTCGAGCGGCTGGTCTCGGACCCGGCGCTGCTCGACGCCGAGGCGGGCATCGTGCTGCAGGCCTACCTGCCCGACGCCGCCGACGCGCTGGACGAGCTGACCGCGATCGCCTCCGCGCGGCGCGAGGCCGGCGGCGCCCGCCTCAAGGTGCGGCTGGTCAAGGGGGCCAACCTCGCGATGGAGCAGGTCGAGTCCGAGCTGCACGGCTGGCCGCAGGCGCCCTACGGCTCGAAGGCGGAGGTCGACGCCGCGTACCTGCGGCTGGTGGACCGGGCCCTGGACCCCGAGCGCACCGCCGTCCTGCGCGTCGGCGTCGCCAGCCACAACCTGTTCCACGTCGCCGCCGCGCACCTGATCGCCCAGCGACGCGGCGTCGCCGAGGCCCTCGACATCGAGATGCTGCAGGGCATGGCGCCGGCCCAGGCCCGCGCGGTCCGCGACGAGGTCGGCGCGGTCCTGCTGTACACGCCCGTGGTCGCGCGGCACGACTTCGACGTCGCCATCTCCTACCTGGTCCGGCGCCTGGAGGAGAACTCGGCCAGTCAGAACTTCCTGCACGCGCTGTTCGCGCCGGGTGCGGCGATGGACAGCCAGGAGGAGGCCTTCCGCGTCGCGTTCCGTGACCGCGACGAGCCCTCGACGGCGGCCCGGCGGGCGGCCCGGCCGTTCGCCGACGCCCCCGCGCCCGAGGGCTTCGCCAACACGCCCGACACGGACCCCGCGGTCGGCGTCGCACGCGCCTGGGCCCGCGGCATCGTCGACCGCGACGTCCCGACGCCCGACGGCGCGGTCGTGGTGACGACGACCGACGAGGTGGACGCCGTGGTCGCGCGGGCCGCCGCCGCCCAGCCGGCC
>NZ_JBFULZ010000118.1:0-12563 GCF_054049635.1 Cellulomonas sp. P5_C6
GCCCAGGATCAGGGCCGCCGACGCGAGCCCGATCGAGAGGACGGTGRACGGGCTGCCGAAGCCCGACGCCTGGGCGACGAGCGCCAGCACCACGAGCGAGGCGGACACGACCGTCAGGTGGATGGTGATGCGGCTCATCACCTCGGACCAGAGCGTGCTGCGCGTGGCCAGCAGGCTCCAGTGCTCCGTGGCGAGGATCTGGGCGCGGACCGCCGGCGACGGGGTCGGGGGCGTCTCGGGTGCGGACATCGGTGTCTCCTTCCGGCGCTCCTGGCCACGCTAGGGCGCCCCGCACCGGGACCGAAAGGCACAAGGCCCGTGACCTCGCATCGCTGCAGGTCACGGGCCTTCGGTGGAGAGCTCAGACGCCCTCGTCCACCCGGTAGATCTCGTCCGCGACGAGGCCGTGCGCCTGCCGGTGGACGGTCGCGGCCGTCTCGGCGTCGGGGGCGTCGACCAGACAGAAGATCTTGCCCTGCGTCTCGTCGACCCAGTACTTCAGGTAGTTCACGTCGTAGGAACCCTGGGTGTGCAGGTCGGCCTGGTGAGCCTGGGCGACATCGCCCATCCCAACAGGTCCGTCGATGTGGTGGATGTCCATGAACAGCGGCATTGTCGTACTCCTTGCGTGATGTGTCGGTATGACACGATCAGCCTCGTGGTGAGCACGTCCGCGGACCATGACCGCGTCACCGGCCTTCCTGATCGGGACCCCACGTACCCGGTCCTGCTGCAGACCGCGCTGGAGCGGCTCAGGCTCGAGGGCGCCGTCTTCCTGCGGGCCGAGTACCGCGAGCCGTGGACGTACGAGTCGATGTCCGGCCCCGTGACCGCCGCCATGCTGCGACCGGGCACGGATCGGGTGGTGCTGTTCCACGTCGTCGCGTCCGGGTCGTGCTGGGTGGCGGTCGGTGATGGCGCGAAGCACTGGGCAGGCCCGGGGGACGTCATCGTGCTGCCGTACGGCGACCAGCACCGGATGGGCGGCCTGCAGGACGCCGACGTCGTGCCCATCACGACGTTCATGCCGCCGGCCCCGTGGGCGCAGATGCCGGTGCTCCGGTACGGCCGGGACGGCTCCGAGACCGACGTCGTCTGCGGCTACCTGCACAGCCTCGACCCGCTGTTCGACCCGGCGCTGAGGGCGTTGCCGCCCGTGTTCGTGGTCCACCCGACCGGCCCGGCGTCGCAGTGGGTGCAGGCCAACATCGAGTACGCCCTCGAGCAGACGTCGGCGGGCACCCTCGGCATCCCGACCCGCCTGCCCGAGGTGCTGCTGGTGGAGGTCCTGCGCCTGCACCTGGCGACCGCCCCGGCTGTGGACCAGGGCTGGACCGCGGCTCTGCGGGATCCGGTGCTGGCCCCCGCGCTGGCGTCGATCCACCGGCGGCCCGAGCGCAAGTGGACCGTCGAGCTGCTGGCGCGGGAGTCGCTGGTGTCCCGGTCGCAGCTGGACACCCGGTTCCGTGAGGTGCTCGGCCGCTCGCCGATCCGGTACCTCACCGAGTGGCGCATGCACGTGGCGCAGGACCTGCTGGCGACGACCGACCTCGGGGTGGTCGCGGTGGCGCACCACGTGGGCTACGACTCGGAGGAGGCGTTCAGCCGCGCCTTCAAGCGCAGTCGCGGGGACGCGCCGAGCGTCTGGCGGGCGGGACACTCGACGCTCTCCTGACCTGGAGGTTCCCGCCGGGGTCGGCTTGTTTGTAGGCGATTTGTCAGCGATGGTGTGAGTCCAGCGAGCAGGCACGGCGTTGCTGCTCGCGTGACGACCCGCTACGACAGGAGCCGCCCGTGACCTCGATCGACCCGACCTCCCCCTCTCGCTGGAAGGCCTTCTGGGACCGCGGGGGCTGGTGGCGAGCGGTCCTGGTGGCCGTCGTGTACCTCGCGCTCTACATCGGGGCCGGGCAGCTGGTCGGGGCTCTGTTCGGCGACCAGGTGAACGCCGACGACATCTTCGCGACGCCGCAGAGCGTGTTCTTCGGGTTGCTCGTGCCCCTGGTTCTCGGAGCGGTCGTGCTCGTCGCGTTCGTCGCGTCGGTCGGGTGGTTCCCGCTGCTGTTCGCGCGACAGCCGATCCGTGGCTCGTGGTGGATGTGGCTCGCGCCCGTCTTCGTGGTCGCGGCGATCGTGCTGCGGCTGCTCGGCATCGACTACGCCTCGTATGCCGCCGGTGTGGTCGCCGTGACCTTCGTGGCCGGGCTGTTCGTCGGGTTCGTCGAGGAGATCTTGACCCGGGGCATCGTGGTGAAGATGCTGCGGGACTCGGGCAAGTCCGAGTGGGTCGTCATGGTGCTCTCGTCGTTGATCTTCGGGCTGATGCACGCGACGAACATCTTGGGCGGACAGGAAGTCGTCACCGTCCTGGTGACCGTCGCGTTCGCGTTCGGTTTCGGCATCTGCATGTACCTGACGCTGCGCGTGACCGGCAACCTGATCTGGCCGATGCTCATCCACGGCCTGTACGACCCGACGCTGTTCCTGGCCACGGGCGGGATCGACGAGGCGGCGACCGCGCCGCAGAGCGTCCTGCTGACCGCGGCCGGACCGGCGAACCTCGTCTTCATCCTCCTCGCGATCGTGGCGCTGATCTTCGTGCGGGGGCGGGTCCAGAAGCCGGCCGCGACAGTCGAGGCAGCGACCGCCTGACGGCCGAGCGTCAGCCGACGTCGTCGGCCCAGAGCTGCAGCGGCTCGTCCGGCCACTCGACGAACCCGTCACGGACGAGGGCGACCCAGCTCCCGGCGACGATCTCACCGACCGCTCGGCACCGACCGCTCTGCACGTCCTCGGGCCAGCTGGCCTCCACCCACCGGAAGGTGCCGTGCGCCGCCTCGACGCGCAGCGTGCCCTTGTCGACCCTCTCGAAGCTGATGACCTCGACGGTCCTCGCGTTCCGGAGCGACCGCTGGGCGCCTCGAGGCCGAGCACTCATCAGCACGATCGCGACGGGGATCGCGCAGAGGCCGATCCCGAGCGCGAAGGCGCCGACGGGCGAGTAGATCCAGCCGGAGTGGGTCGCGACGTCCATGACGTGGTCCGGGGTGGTGGGGTCGACCACCACGACGACACGGTCGCCGACCTCGGCATCGGGCAGGTCACCGTAGAGCTCGACCCGCTGCCCGTCGAGCTCCACGGTGACACCATCGGGACCGCCTCCTCGGTTCGGCAGCATGTCCCGTTCGACGGCGACGACCGGGGCCGTCACGCGAGGCTCGTGCGCCGCGACCTCCGCGTCGTGCAGGGTGCCCGATGCCGCCCACCAGACGACGCCGGCGGCGGGCACCAGGACGAGCCATCGAGCGGCGCGCCAACGGCCCCAGCGACGCGCGGAGGCGACGACCAGCCTGCGGGCCTTCTCGTCGTCCTCGTCGATCGGCGGGGCCAGGGCCGGCGCGACGATCGTCACCCGCGGCCAGCGGCGGGCGAGTGCGCCGGCCGCCAACCCGAAGGCCGCGAACCACGTGAGGCCGATGGCAGGCACGATCGCGTACAGGTTGTCGAGCGCCGTCCGGCTGCCCCACGCCAGCGGGAGCAGGAGCACGAGGGCGACCGTCACCAGGTAGCCCAGGGCGATCGCGGCCTTCACGCGGGGGGCGAGGCCATCGATCGGATTGCCGGCGTCGACCGCCACGTGCCCTCCTCTGGTCGGCGCCGATCATGCCGCACCGCAGGAGGTTGTCGTGCTCAGGCGCGTGGACGCCGGGCCGACGTGACGATCAGGACCAGCCCGACGACGGCGATGATCGGGCCGACGACCGCCCACAGGGTGACCCCCGTCATCGCGCTCCCGCCGAGGTAGCCGAGCCCCTGGAGCGCGAAGATCGTGCCGATGACCAGCAGCACGACCCCCAGGACGACGGCGAGCGGCTTGCGCATGGTGGCGTCGTCTCCCTCAGGCGTCGGTGGCAGGGGTGTCGTGCGCGTCCAGTGTGGTCCGGTGCGGAGTGGGGCGCCATCCCCGTCGGGTTGACAGGCGCGGGAGACTCCGGAGGTCAGGGCATCCGACTCCGAGGTGGGCATCGATGGACGGACGGCCTGTCGCCGGCCACGTGGTCCTCCAGAGCGCCGACAGCAGCGACTACGCGTCGTTGCGGCGCCGGCCGGCCACCCGCGAGGAGCGCTACCGGACCGGGCACGCCTTGCGCGAGGCCGTGCCGCGCTCGTCGCTGGGGGACTGGTCTCCGACGGACCGTGACCCCGTCGCGCAGATCATCGAGAGCCACGAGGGGCGGTTGGAGTCGCTGATCCCCCTCCGCGTCGGACGCATGTCGGCCTCGCCGTACGGGTTCCTGCGCGGGTCGGCCGTCGTCATGGCCAACGACCTGGCGACCCTGCCCGTCACCGGCATCACGCCCGTGGTCTGCGGCGACGCGCACCTGGGCAACTTCGGCTTCTACGCGTCGCCCGAGCGCGACCTGGTCATCGACCTGAACGACTTCGACGAGGCCCATCCCGGCGCGTGGGAGTGGGACCTGCGCCGGCTCGTCGCCAGCATCTGGGTGGCAGGACGGCAGAACGGTGCGCCCGAGCACGCGTGCGAGTCGGCCGCGGTCTCCTGCAGCGCCGCCTACCGCGACGAGATCCGACGCCTGGCCGACCGGCCGCTGCTCGCGCGCTCGTTCGAGCGGCTCGATGTCGACCGCATCCACGAGCGGGCGCCGCACGGCACGCTGGCCGCCGAGATCGACCGGGCCGTGAAGCGCGCCCGGACCCGCACGAGCGACCGTGCGCTGCCGAAGTTCACCGCGTCGGAGGGCGGTCAGCGCCGGATCGTCGAGCAGCCGCCGCTCATCACGCGACTGTCCGACCGTGAGGCGGACCTCGTCGCGGAAGGTCTCGACGACTACCTCGCCACGCTCGCCCCGCACTGGCGCCGGGCGCTCGGCGGCTACACCCTCGTCGACGTCGCCCAGAAGGTCGTCGGCGTCGGCTCGGTCGGCCTGCGCGCCTACATCGCGCTGCTCGAGGGATCGAGTCCCGACGACGTCGTCTTCCTCCAGCTCAAGCAGGCGCGGCGGTCGGTGCTGGCCCAGCACGTCCACGGCGACAGCGCCTGGCACGCGCACCAGGGCCAGCGGGTCGTCGAGTACCAGCAGGCGCTGCAGACCGTGAGCGACCCGCTGCTCGGCTGGACGACGGTGGGCGGCCTGCAGTTCTACGTGCGCCAGTTCCGCAACATGAAGGGCACGGTCGCCCTGGACGCGATCGACGCGGCCGCGCTCGGGGACTACGCAGGGATCGTCGGGCGCCTGCTGGCCAAGGGCCACGCGCGGACCAGCGGGGCGTCGATGATCGCCGGCTACGGGGGCCGGTCGGACAAGCTGGACACCGCGATGGCCCGGTTCGCGCTCGCGTACGCGGACCAGACCGAGGCCGACCACGCCGCCCTGGTCCGGGCCGTGGCGGCGGGACGGCTCCCGATCGAGCGCGGGGTCTGAGGACCTGGCCGACGTCGGATACGTTCGCCCGATGAGCAGGGCGAGCGTGGTCGGCGGCGGGCCGGCGGGACTGATCGCCGCGGAGGTGCTGGCCCGGGCCGGCGTCGCGGTGACGGTCTACGACGGGATGCCGTCGCCCGCCCGCAAGTTCCTCCTCGCGGGGCACGGCGGGCTGAACATCACGCACTCCGAGGACCTCGAGCCGTTCCTGGCGCGGTACGGCGCCTCGGCCGACCGGCTCGCGCCGATGCTCGAGAGCTTCGGCCCGCTGGACCTCCGCGCCTGGTGCGCCGGCCTGGGTGAGCAGACGTTCGTCGGGTCGAGCGGGCGGGTGTTCCCGCGATCGTTCCGGGCGACGCCGCTGGTCCGCGCGTGGCTGGCGCGCCTGGCCGATCTCGGGGTCGTGATCGAGCGGCGGCAGCGCTGGACCGGGTGGACGGACGGCGGGCTGCAGCTCACGGGTGCCGACGAGGTGGCGCGCGAGGTCGTCGGCGACGTGACCGTCTTCGCGCTCGGGGGAGCGTCGTGGCCGCGGCTCGGGGCGGACGGCGGATGGGTCGGCCCGTTCTCCGAGCGTGGGGTCACGACGACGCCGCTGCGACCCGCGAACGTCGGGATGCGCGTCGAGTGGACCGGGACGTTCGCCGACCGGTTCGAGGGGGAGCCRCTCAAGCACGTCGGTTTGTCAGTGCGCGGGCACCGGTCCCGCGGTGATGCGATGGTCACGCGGACCGGCATCGAGGGCGGCCCGGTCTACGCGATCGGCGCCGCGATCCGCGATGACCTCGATTCCGACGGTCGCAGCGTGATCGAGGTCGACCTGCGTCCGTCTCTGTCCCACGAGCAGGTCACCGAGCGGCTGGAGCGTCGTCGGCCGAAGGACTCCGGCTCGAACTGGCTGCGCCGGACGCTCGCCCTGGACCCGGTCGCGATCGGGCTGCTGCGGGAGGGGCTGGCGGGGGCGCTGCCGAGCGACGCGTCAGCCATGGCGTCGCTGGTCAAGGCGGTGCCGGTGGTGGTGACCGCGACCATGCCGATCGAGCGGGCGATCTCGACGGCGGGCGGCATCGCGTGGTCGGAGGTCGACGAGTCGCTGATGCTGCACCGGCTGCCCGGCACGTTCGTCGCCGGCGAGATGCTCGACTGGGAGGCGCCGACGGGCGGCTACCTGCTGCAGGCCTCGTTCAGCACCGGCGTGGTCGCGGCGCGCGGGGCGTTGGCCTGGCTGGAGGGATAGTCGGTCGAGCGACGACGGTCAGCCGCAGTCGTCGCAGATGCCCGTCGCCGGGAGGGTCATCAGGCACGTCGGGCAGATCGCCGGTGCGGCCTCACGGGTCGGGGTGGCCCGGACGGCCGGCGTGCGAGTGGCACGCGGGGCGCGGACCGGGGCCGCGCGTACGGCCGAGGCCGGCTCGATGACCTCGAAGCCGCGCTTGCGCAGGATCGTGACGGCGCTCTGCATGCCGCCGTGGAACTCCTCGGACGTCGCCAGCCGCCCGGTCGCGTACCGGTGCGCGACGCCGAGGACGGCCCTCGAGTCGTAGCTGCGGCCCTCGTGGACCAGCGGGTAGCCCACGGCCGGCGTGAACCCGTAGAGGTCGAGGAACTCGCTGCCACCGCGCTCGTCGTACTCGGCGATCGCCTGGAGGACGTGCTGGCGCGAGACGGAGGAGAAGGTGGCCACGACGAAGGAGCGTACGTCGGACCGAGGGTGATCGGTCCATCGGCCACGTCGGGCCGACCGTCGTGGACGTCGAGCTTGCCTCCCGCGAGGCGGCTCGCGACGTCGGGGTTCTGGTGTCCGGGGGGCAAGAACATCGACCGGCGAACCGACGCCTTGCGGACCCGCTCGTCTGCGAGCATGTGTCGCCACGACGAACGGATCGAGCGTCGTCGGGAAGGGCTGAGCCGTGTCGAGCTGGGAGCGGACAGCCCTTGTCGTGGGCGCCGCGATGGCCCTTGCCGGCGCCGGCCTGGCGCAGTGGGCCACCGGCGGACGGTCGCCGTTCACCGGTTGGTCTCTCGATGAAGCAGAGCGCAGGAAGCGGCGACGGCTCATCGAGCGACGCTTCCCCCGGGTCGGACGCTGGCTGGTCCCCGTCGCGTACGCGGTGGCCGTGCTCGGCGCTGTCATCTTCGCCTCGGCCGCGTTCGCGGCAAGCTAGCTACCCCACGGACAGGCGTCGACCGATGACACGACCAGCCCGAGAGCCGGGGTCCTGGACGGCTGGGCGAGGTCTCGGGTGCGGGTGCCTGGTCGTCGCCATCGCGCTGGCGTTCTTGATCGTGATGATCACGCTCGTGCTGCCGAGGTTCGTCGTGCGCGGTGTGCCTGACGGGGCGCTCGGCGTCGGGACATCCTCCCGCCCGGTCGTGCACCTGGTCAGCGAGTGACGCATGTGGCGGTGGGGCCCTGCGACAGGATCGCCCACCGACAGCTGACCTCGAGGCCACTGTCGTGGCGGCAAGTCGAAGGGCCCGCGAGCAGCTGCTCACGGGCCCTTCGGTGCGCGGAGGATGGGGGATTCGAACCCCCGAGGGCTTTCACCCAACACGCTTTCCAAGCGTGCGCCATAGGCCACTAGGCGAATCCTCCCGGCCGACTGAGGATAGCCGAGGTCGGCGGGTGCGCCGAATCCGCCTGCGACGGCCGTCGATGCGTGAACCCGCGCGGGCTGTCGTCCTCGTCGTTCCCGGTCCTACGCTTGTCCGGTTCCGGGCCTGCCACCCCGGGGGGCCCTCCAGGAGTGCGAGGAGCGAGGCCATGGCGCACGGCGACATCACGCACATCGACATCCCGGCGGACGACCTCCAGCGGGCGACCGCGTTCTACGCGGAGCTGTTCGGCTGGGATATCAAGGAGTCGCCCGGGTACGAGGGGTACCCGATGTGGGCCGCCCCGAACGGCATCAGCGGCGGCGGGTTCTCTGCGCGGGCGGGAAACCTGCAGGTGCCGCGCAGCTACGTCGAGGTGGACTCGATCGACGACGCGCTCAAGCGGGCGAACGAGCTCGGCGGCCGCACCGTCCTGGAGAAGCAGGAGATCTCGCCGACCAGCTGGTGGGCCGCGTTCGAGGACTCGGAGGGCAACCAGCTCGGCCTGTACGAGGGCACCACGGCGACCGACTGACGGACGCCCGTTCACCTGGGCGACGCACGCAGGGGCGATGATGCGCCCATGACGACGCTCATCGCCCAGGACCTCCAGCCCGATGTCGACCTCGCCCTCCGCGCCGTCGAGGCGGGCCTGGCGGTGGTGCGGGGGACCGACGACCGCGCAGTCCTGCGGCTCAAGGGCCCCAACGACCTGGTCACCGCGGTCGACCTGGCGACGGAGGACGCGGTCGTCGGCACGTTGCGGGCCGGGTCGTCGCTGCCGGTCCAGGGCGAGGAGAGGTCGCCGCGGGAGTCGGCGCCGGACCGCTGGGTGGTCGACCCGATCGACGGGACCGCGAACTTCGTCGCCGGCCTGCCGCTGGTCGCGTGCACGCTGGCGCGGCTCGCGGAGGGTGACCCGGTGGTCGGTGTGACGGCGGACGTGACCACCGGCGAGATCGTCTGGGCGGCGCGTGGCGCCGGGACGTGGGTCCGGACGGGCGACGGAGACGTCCGCGTGTCGACCCTCGACGGTCCGCTCGACTCGTTGACCGTGACGGTCGGGGACCTGTCGTGGACCTCCGTGGCGCCCTGGCCGCTCGACGTGCGGGCCAAGGCGCTGCGGGAGGTGGCGGCGACCGTCGGCAAGGTGCGGGTCGTCGGCACCTCGGCCACCGAGCTGGCGTGGGTCGCCACGGGCCGCACGTCGGCCTCGATCCTGTTCGGCAACGCGGCCTGGGACGTGGTCGCGGGCGTGGTGCTGGTCCGGGAGGCCGGCGGGGTCGTCCTCGACGCGCGGGGCGAGCCGTGGTCGCTGGAGTCCGACTCGATCCTCGCGGCCGCGACGTCCGAGATCGCCGAGGCGATGGTCGCCGCCGTGGCGCGCGGGTCGGCCGCCACCGAAGACTGATCAGACGGACCGGGCGGTCACTCCCAGGTGAACGACACCGTGTGCGTCATGGCCGAGTCGACGTAGAGCTCGACGTCCAGCGGCGTCGTGACCCCGTCCTGCCACAGTGCGGTCCCGGAGCAGCTCATCACGAGCTCGGAGCTGCCCGGCGAGGGACGGTGCATGGTGGGCCGGCGGTCGTCCGTCATCGTGAGCCCGCTGACCGACGTGAGCGGGATCTGGTCACCGGTCACCCCGGCCTGCGAGGTCGCGACGGCCTCGGCGCCGATGGACTCGCAGGTCACCGACGAGAGGCCCGACAGCTCGGCCTTCGCGCGCTGGTTGAGGAACACGGGGATGGCGATCGCGGCGAGGAGGCCGATCACGAAGATCCCGGCGATGACCGAGATGACGATGATCAGCGCCGTCCTGCCGCCGCCGCGCCCCTGGTTCGCCGGCTCTGGGGGCCAGGCCGCGAAGTTGGTGGGCGACTGCTGGGTCGCTACCGAAACGGCCGTCGGTGTGGGCTGCTGGGACCAGGCGGCGACGTTCGACGGTGCGGGCTGCTGCGACCAGGCCGCCGCAACAGGCAACTGAACAGGGGCCGGAGCAGGGGCAGGAGCCGCAGCCTGACGAGGAACCGCAACCTGAACAGGTGCGGGAGCGGCAGCCTGAGCGGGAGCGGGAGCGGCAGCCTGAACGGGAGCGGGAGCGGCAGCCTGAACGGGAGCCGGAGCCGGATCCGGTGTCGGGGCCGGCGCGCGGTGGTCCGTCCAGCCTCTGCCGTCGTACCAGCGGGCCGCCGAGGGGTCCGCGGGGTCGGGGTACCAGCCGGGCTGGGCGGTGGTCATCGGTGCTCCTGCGTCAGGGGTGTTGCCACCCACATCGGCACGCATCGCGCCCGGCTGAAGGGTCAGCTGCTGAAGCGGTCCACCTGGCGGATCTTGTTGGTCGCGTCGAGGGCGGCCACCTTGTACGCCTCGGAGAGGGTCGGGTAGTTCAGGACGGTGTCGACGAGGTAGTCGACGGTCCCGCCGCACGCCATGATCGCCTGCCCGATGTGCACGAGGTCGGTGGCGGAGGTCCCGAAGATGTGGACGCCCAGCAGCTCGCGCGTCTCGATGTGGACGAGCAGCTTGAGCATCCCGTAGGAGTCGCCGACGATCTGCCCGCGCGCTAGCTCGCGGTAGCGGGCCACGCCGACCTCGTACGGCACGGCCTCGGAGGTGAGCTCCTCCTCCGTGCGGCCGCAGTAGGAGATCTCGGGGATCGTGTAGATGCCGATGGGCTGCACCGACTGCAGCTCGCGGGCCGGCTCCCCGAACGCGTGGTACGCCGCGAGCCGGCCCTGGTCCATGCTCGTCGCGGCCAGTGCGGGGAACCCGATGACGTCGCCGACCGCGAAGATGTTCGGCACCGCGGTCCGGTACTGGTCGTCGACCGCGATCCGCCCGCGCGAGTCCGCGGACAGCCCGGCCGCCTCGAGGTCGAGCGCGTTGGTCTGCCCCTGCCGGCCGGCGGAGTACATGACGGCGTCGGCCGCGATCCGCTTGCCGGAGACCAGCCGGGTCACGGTGCCGTGGGTGTTGCTGTCGACGCCCGCGACCTCCTCGCCGAACCGGAACGACACCGACAGGTCCCGCAGGTGGAACTTCAGCGACTCGGCCACCTCGGGGTCGCACATCTCGAGCATCGCGGGCCGCTTGTCGATGACCGTGACACGGGTGCCCAGCGCCGCGAACATCGACGCGTACTCGATCCCGATGATCCCGGCGCCGACCACCACCATCGAGTTGGGCACGGACTCGAGCGCGAGGACCCCGTCGGAGTCGAGGACCGTCTTCCCGTCGAACTGCACCGTGTTCGGCCGGTGCGGCTTGCTGCCGGTGGCGATCACGACGAAGCGCGCGCTGAACTGGGTGCGGCGAACGCCGTCGTCGTCGAGGACCCCGACCGTGTGGGCGTCCAGGAACGAGCCGGTGCCGTTGAGGATGTCGATGTGGTTGCGCAGCAGCTGCGCGCGGATCACCTCGTGCTCGCGGCCGATGACGTGCTGCGTGCGGGCGAAGAGATCCTCCATCGTGATGTCGGACTTCACGCGGTAGCTCGCGCCGTAGACCTCGCGCTGCGCCATGCCGGTGAGGTACATGACCGCCTCGCGCAGGGTCTTGCTCGGGATGGTGCCCGTGTTGGTGGAGACGCCGCCCATCATGTGTCGACGCTCGATGATCGCGACCTTGTGGCCGAGCTTGGCCGACGCGATCGCCGCCTTCTGCCCGCCGGGGCCCGATCCGATCACGACCAGGTCGTAGTCGTAGTGGGCGTCGGCCGGCTCCTGCGCCACCGCGGCCTCGCCGGGAACCCCATCAGTCGCCATGAGGGCAGTCTGCAACCAAAGCGGTCGCCGCGTGAGTCCGGCGAATCACCAGCGCGTGAACGATCGGCGTGACGAGCTCGACCGGTCTTGGGTGGCTTGCTGGAGTGGTTGGCCGTGGCGGTCGGTGAAGTGCCATCGGCCGGTGGGGTGGTGGGTGATCTCGATGCCGCGGTCGTGGACGATCTCGTGGTGGTGCCAGCACAGCAGGCAGCCGGTGTGGACGTCGGTGGTGCCGTTGTCGCGGTGCCAGTGCTGGGTGTGGTGGATCTCGGACATGGCGGGTGGGGCGTCGCAGCCGGGGTATTGGCAGTGGCGGTCGCGGGCGATGATGGCGCGGCGTTTGGGYCCGGTGTAGGTGCGTTCGGTGCGTCCGACGTTCAGGACCTGGGACGCCGGTCCGAACACGACCCGGGTGATCGCSGAGTCGCACGCGAGCCGGGCGAGCACGGTGTCCGGGATGGGTCCGGTGCCGACCAGCTCGGCGACCGCGAACCGCTCCACGTCCCCGCCCAGCCCCGGCGGGCGCGGTGGTGCGGTGCCGGCGGCGGGTGGTGGCGGTGACCCGATGTCTCCCGCTGGTGGCGATCCGGTTGGCGACTGGTCGTCGCCCGCCCGGGTGCCGGGTGCGCGGTTCAGGGCGCGGTGCAGGGTGTCCAGGTCGACCACGGCGGTGATGTGCGGGCGGTGGGTGCCGGTGGTGCCGGTCAGGTCGCGGTCCAGGACCAGGCGGGTCAGGTTCAGCAACGCCCCCGCGCGG